>NZ_CAJMZE010000023.1:0-91195 GCF_905220235.1 Paraburkholderia sp. J41
GGTCGCCCAGTGCGGCACGAGATTCGAATTGGCGAGCAGCACGCGCGGCGCGTCGGCGTGCGTGCGGAATACGCCCACCGGCTTGCCCGACTGGATCAGCAGTGTTTCGTTATCCTCAAGATCCTTGAGCGAGGCGAGAATCTGGTCGAAGCATTCCCAGTTGCGCGCGGCGCGACCGATGCCGCCGTACACCACGAGCGCATGCGGATGCTCGGCGACTTCGGCGTCCAGGTTATTCTGGATCATGCGATAGGCCGCTTCCGCGAGCCAGGTCTTGCAGACCTTCTCCGGGCCGCGCGGTGCGCGAATCGTGCGGGTGGGGTCGAGGCGGGGATCGGTGAAGTTGGGATGGTTCATGGCGTCCGTGTCGGGTCGGATTGGCAAGGTAAAAGGCGGCGCCCGCTCCTGCTCGGTGTCTCGCAGGCATGGGGGGCTGCAACGTGAACCTAGTCTAACGCCGTCAAGTTGTATATACAACTCGTTTTCAAAAAAGTTGGCTAGGTAATTACCCTGAACGAAATGCGGATTTTTCTGCACTTTTGTGCGTGCGGCGGCCTGCGCGTGCGTGCATATTGACTAGACAGGTGTGCGAATGCACCGCGAAGGGAACGGCGCAACGTCAGTTTGGCGCCCGGCAGGACAGCCGGGGCAGCGGACGAAAAACAACAAGCCGGCGCGGGCCGGCTGGCTCAGACCGTGCCCGCGAGATGAAACCGCGACGACGGATGCCACAGCCGCACCGAAGTCGCCACGTGCTCGCCGACCCACGTGCGGCGCAGCAGCAAGAGGCACGGCTCGCCCACTTCCATGTCGAGATATTGGCGCACGCGCGCTTCGGGCTTTTGCGCGTAGATGCGGAATTCGGCGCGCTGAATGGGCGCGAGACGCACCATATAGTGATTCGGCGTTTCGGCCGTGAAGTCCTGCGCGAGATACTCGGGAAACACCTCGGGATTCACGTAGCGGTCTTCATACTGAATCGGCTCGCCTTCCTCGAAATGAACGATGCGCGAATGAAACGCCGGGCCCGCACGCAGTTCCAGTTCGGCGACGGCGTTCGCGTCGTCGCTCGTTTCGAGCGCCAGCACGCGCGCGGAATGACGATGACCGCGCGCCGTGATTTCATCGGCGATATTGCGGATCTGCAAGACCGTGGATTCGTATTGGCGCGGCGCCACGTACGTGCCCGAGCCGCGCACGCGATTGAGCACGCCCTCGGCCATCAACTCGCGCAACGCGCGCGACACCGTCATGCGCGCCACGCCGAACTCCTTCACCATTTCCGTTTCCGAAGGCACGACGTCGCCGGGCTTGAGCACGCCGCTTTCGATCTGCGCGAGCACGTGGCGCTTGATTTGTTCGTAGGCCGGCAACGGAGCGCCACTGACCGTTTTCTTTTGCATGGTCTCGATCTGGGAATTTCGGGGCGGAGCACATTGTACCGCCCCGCCATGGCGGAAATTTTCATGTGCGCTCTTTTCGCGCGCATTCGAATGCAGGCCCCGATGCCTGGTCATCCGAACTAATTTTCATGCGTGGCACACGGTTTTCGCGTTGTTGCGGAACGGCATTCGAATGCCGCTATATTGCTTTCCGGTTTCATGAATATTACAAATTTGATTCATTCATCCCCAATTAGAAGAAACATAATGCACACGCAAAATATTGCAGCCTTGACATTCGCCCGGCATAAAGCGAATATTGCGGCGTTCGATTAACGAAACCGCGTTCGTATTACGAACTCGAGAATAATAATGAACGGGCTGGCCGCTTCGTCATGCAACGCCGCATGGGAGGCGCGATTTGAACCCGCTGCGCCGGGGCGGCATCGCCTCTCGCAAATGGAGGAGCGCCGCGCCTGTCTCCCCGTCCACCACGCTCGCTCCGGCTCGCCGGCGGCACGGTGCGGGACCATCCGCAACTCGACGCCGATCCTGTCTGCTCCGGCCAGCCGCAGCCTTATGCTGCGAACACGCTGAAAGAGCATGAAAAGAGACCTCCAGACTGAACCCCGTGCCCCGCGCCAAGGCGTCGTGGCTGCCCTCGTCTACGTTTTCGAACGCGTCATGCCCGACCCGTTCGTGCTGTCCATCTGCCTCACGCTCGTGGTCGCGCTGCTGGCGCTGGCCATCGCGCCGCACGGCAACGTTCCGGTGCTGCTCGATTCCTGGTACACGGGCACGTTCGGCATTCTCGGCTTCGCGTTGCAGATGATCCTGATCCTCGCCACCGGCTATGCGATCGCCGAAGCTCCCGTGATCCAGCGCGTGCTGCGCGCGCTCGCTTCCAGGGCGCACACGCCCGCGCGCGCCGCGCTGCTCGTGTTTCCCGTCGTGGCCGTGGCCGCGTGGCTGAACTGGGGCCTCGGGTTGATCGTCGGCGCGCTGCTGTCGCGTGAGATCGCGCGTCGCGTCGACGTCGATTTCGCCTGGCTCGTCGCGGGCAGCTATTCGGCGTGGTCGATCTGCAATAGCGGACTGTCCAGCTCCATCGCGCTTTCGCAGGCTTCGGCGGGCAATGCGCTCAATCTCGTCGAAAAGGCCACCGGCCACGTCATTCCGCTGAGCCAGACCGTGTTCGCGCCCTTCGTGTTCGTGCCCACGGTGCTCGTCGTGGTCGTGATGACGTTCATCTTCATCCGCATGCATCCGAAGCCGGAGCACGTGGCGGCCTTCCGCGACGCCGCCGAAGCCGAAGCGAACGACGCCGACGGCGACCCGCACGCGCGCATCGGCGACGCCTCGCCTTCGTTCGCCTCGCGCCTCGAACAGTCGATGTTCGGCACGCTGCTGCTGCTCGTGTTCGGCGTGGGTTATCTGTGGATGGAGTGGAGCGAAAAGGGTTTCGATCTCGACATCAACACGACCATCCTGATCTTCCTGCTGATCGGCCTCGCGCTCCAGCGCACGCCCATCGCCTATGCGAATGCGATTCGCCGCGCCGCGCGTCAAACTGGTTCGATGCTGCTTCAGTACCCCGTCTACGGCGGCATCATGGGCATCATGAAGGGCACGGGTCTCGCCTCGATGATCGCCAAGGCATTCGTGACGATCGCCACGCCGCTTTCGCTGCCGCTCTGGAGCTATCTCAGCTCGCTCATCATCACGCTGCTCGTGCCTAGCGCGGGCGGTCACTGGGCCGTGCAAGGGCCGTTCGTGCTGCCGGCCGCGCTGAGCTTGCATGCTTCGGTGCCGCGCACGGCAATGGGCGTGGCGATGGCCGAAAACGTCTCGAACATGCTGCAACCGTTTTGGGCCGTGCCCATCGTCGCCATCGCGGGCATTCGCATTCAGCGCGTAATGGGCTACACGGCCGTGACGTTCGCGGTGTCGCTCGTGATTTACGCGGCCGCGCTCTGGCTCGTGCCGTAAGCGCCCGCGCGCGGCACTCTCCACGGCGCGCTCGCGGCGCTGCGCCAGTTGCCTTCGGGCGGCTCGCGCAGCGCCGTTTCGCTTGACGCGCTCCCTCCATCGCGGACGCCTTGGGCTCGGCGCTTGCCCGGATCGGCGACAATGGGCACGACTGTCCCACACCTCGCTCAAGGAGACCGCCATGACCGTCAACGCGCCTTCGTCCCCGTCCGATTCGCCGTCCAGTTCCGGGGGCGCCGGCGGCCCGGGAGGCTCGGGAGGCGGCGAGTTCGATCCGCGTCTCGTCGAGTTCGCGCATCAGGTGTTCGACACCGCGCGCCGCGGCGAAGCCAATACGCTCGCCAATCTCATCGATCAGGGCTTGCCGCCCAACCTGCGCAACGAAAAAGGCGACACGCTCGTGATGCTCGCGAGCTATCACGGCCATGCGGCCGCCGTGCGCGCGCTGGTGCAGCGCGGCGCCGATCCGAACCTGCGCAACGACAATGGCCAGACGCCGCTCGCGGGCGCCGCGTTCAAAGGGTTCGCCGACGTCATCACCGCGCTGCTCGATAACGGCGCCGACGTCGAAGGCGCCTCGCCCGACGGCCGCACCGCGCTCATGATCGCCGCCATGTTCAACCGCACCCAGATCGTCGACCTGCTGCTCGCGCGCGGCGCGAACGCCTCGGCCCGCGACGCTTCCGGCAACAGCGCGCTCGACGCCGCGCGGGCGATGGGCGCGGCGGACACGTTCGCGCAACTGGGCGGCGCAAAGGATTGAGAGCCGCGAAAATAGGGGGCGAAAACGCGATTGGGGCAGCGCCGGACCGGCGTCGATTCGCGGTGCATCCGTCCACTCCGCACGCAAGGCCACGCATCGCGCACGATTCGTGCTCTCGCCAGGTGTGCTGATGCACCTATCGCGCGTTACGCGGACGCTCTCCTGGTGTCACTCCTGGTTTGCATACGACAGGCCGCCAGGCGACGCTATCCGTGCCGATGCGTGCAACCCGCGTCGGCAGGGCCGGTGCGGGCAGGCGCATTTTTTCGGCTCGTGATATCGTTTTGTCATCGGATTCGAAGCCTGCTCCGTCTGCCAATCGAACTTCGTTACCTTCGCGAGCGTCGCCATGAGTGATGTACGCCACCATCTAAGCCCGCGCGACCGCGTGGAACTCCTCTGCTGGCTCACCTGCGGGAGCCTTGGAGCCTACTACCTCAACGAATCCTGGCCGAACGCGGCATTTCACGTGCAGGCCGCGCACAAATGGCTCGACCGCCACGCACGCGAGGCCGACTGGCTCGCCATTGCCCGACTCGCGGCGCTCGCGCAGGACATCGCGCAGCAGCACGCATGGTTCGTCGACGCGGTGTGGGCGCGCGACGCCGTCGAGGAAATTCTCGATACCGACGACCTCAACTATCAGGCGAAACTCGTGCTGCAAGTGCTCAAGGATTGCGAGCGCGCCCTCGCCGACCGCCGTCCCGCCGACTGAGCCAGAGCCGGCCGCCCGAAAAAAACGCGATTCTCCGCCGAACGCACCGCAAGCAGCGAACGCGGGCGGCGGCGCGTTTATCCGCCGTCATGCGAGCCGCGCCTTCACGATTGCGGCTTCGCAAGATTCGCCGAATCCGTTTGCGCCGGCATCCAGCCATAACCGAGCGCCTTGTACAAATTCACGATTTGCGCGAGCTGCTGATCCTGCAACGACGACTGCTGCAACTGCGCCGCGAACAAACTGCGCTCCGCGTCCAGCACTTCGAGATAACTCGTATAACCGCCCTCGTAAAGATCGCGCGAAAGCGACGAATACTCCGCGAGCGCGGCCACCTGGCGCGTGGTGGCGTCGAGTTGATCGCGCGTGCGCGCCACGCCCACAAGCGCGTTCTCGACGTCGGCGAATGCCTGCTGAATCGTCTGTTGATAGCTGAACAAGGCTTCCTGTTGCACCGCTTCGGCCTGATGCACGGAACCGGCAATCGCACCGCCTTCGAATATCGGTTGCGTCACCGCGCCCGCGAACGACCACACGCGAGCCGGGCCAGTCCACAAGCCCGAAAGCGCCGTGCTCGCCGCGCCGAACAAACCGGTGAGCGAAATCTGCGGAAAGTACTGCGCGCGCGCCGCGCCGATCGACGCATTCGCCGCCACGAGCGCCTGCTCGGCCTGAAGAATGTCGGGACGCCGTTCGATCAGCGTCGAAGGCAAACCGGCGGGAATGGCGGGCGCGCTCAATTCGGTGATGGATTTGCCGCGCGCAATGGGGCCGGGATTTTGACCGAGCAGGAGCGAAAGCGCGTCCTCCTGTTGCGCGATCTGCTGCTGGATCGAGAACACGGAAACCTGAGCCGATTCGTACTCCGAACGAGCTTGACTCAGTTGCAGCTTCGACACCACGCCGCCGCCAAAGCGCTCCTCGAACAATTGCAGCGCGCCCTTGCGGCTTTCGAGCGTGGCTTGCGCGATCTGCAACTGATTGTCGAAGTCGCGCAATAACAGATACGACGTGGCCACGTTCGCGACAATGGCGATACGCGTGGCCTGCTGCGCCGCCTGCGTGCCGAGATAGTCGGCGCGCGCGGCTTCGGTCAAACGCCGCAAGCGCCCGAACAAATCGAGTTCCCACGCGACCATGCCATTCAATTCCACCTGATTGCCGACGGCGGGCGGATAACCGGGCGCGGGCACGCCACGGCTGCGCGACGCGCCAAAATTCGCGCTGACCTGCGGAAACAGACCCGCACGCGTGACCACGTAGCGCCCGTAAAATTCTTCGACGCGCGCCGCGGCAATCGCGAGATCCTTGTTTTGCGCCAGCGCTCTCGCGATCAAATCGTTCAGCACGGGATCGTTGAATTGCGTCCACCAGTCGAGCGAAGCGTCCACCGCTTCGGCTTGCGGCAACGCGTATCGGTACGACGAAGGCGTCTCCACGACCGGCCGCCGATAATCGGGGCCAACCGCGCACGCCGCGAGACAGGCGCCCGCCACGGCCAGCACGAGCGGACGCCCGGTACGATGCAGGATCGGCTTCATCGCGTCAGCCCTCCTGCGAAGGCGGCAACGCGGGCGGCGCGCCCACGTGCGGTTCGGCGTTCGGCTTCTTGCGCGACGACAGCGTTTCGAGGCCCCAGAAGAACATCGGTATGAAAAAGAGCGCGATGAGCGTCGCGCCCAGCATGCCGAAGATCACACCCGTGCCCAACGAGCGCCGACTGGCCGCCGACGCGCCGCTCGCTATCGCCAGCGGCACGCAGCCGAGTATGAACGCAAGCGAAGTCATGATGATGGGCCGCAAGCGCAGCCTCGCGGCGCGCAACGCGGCTTCGTACGGCGAAAGCGCTTCTTTTTCGCGCATTTCCACGGCGAACTCGAAGATAAGAATGGCGTTCTTCGCGGCCAGCGCAATCAGCACCGTCAAGCCGATCTGGAAGTACACGTCGTTTTCCATGCCGCGTATGAAGATGCCGACGAGCGCGCCGAACAACGCGAACGGCACGGCCAGCAGCACGCCGATCGGCAACGACCACTTCTCGTACTGCGCCGCGAGAATGAGGAACACCATCAGCAGTGCGAATGCGAACACGAGCGCCGCCGTGGAGCCCGCTTTCTTTTCTTCGTACGCTTGACCACTCCACGAATAGCTGTAGCCTTCGCCGAGCGTTTCGCTCGCGATCTGCTCCATGACCGCAATGGCTTCGCCCGAACTGTGCCTCGGCGCGGCGTCGCCGATAATCTTCGCCGCCGGGAAATTGTTGAAGCGGTTCACGATGTCGGGGCCGGGCACGAAGCGGAACGTGGTGACGGCTTTGATCGGCACCATGTCGCCGTTGCGGCTGCGCACGTAAATCTGCTGAATGTCGTTGGGACTCGTGCGGTATTGCGGCTCGGCCTGCACGATCACCTGAAAGAGCCGGCTACCCTTCGGAAACTGACTCACGTATGACGACCCGAACATCGTTTGGAGTGCCGAGTAAATGTCCTGAACCGGCACGCCCAGGGTTTCCGCGCGCTCGCGGTCCACTTCCACGAGCAGTTGGCGCGAATACGTATTGATGGTCGAATTCACGCCGCGCAACGCCGGATTCTGCCGCGCCTTGGCGATGAACTGGCGCACCTTGTCCTCGAGTTGCTGATAATTGCCGTCGCCGGCGCTTTGCAGCCAGAATTCGAAGCCGCCGGTGGTTCCGAGGCCGGGAATGGAAGGCGGATTGACCGGCACCACCACGCCGTCCCTGAAACCGCCGAACTCCCTTTGCGCATCGCGAATCAGGTCTTGCGCCGTGCCGTTCGCACCGCGCTCGCCGAAACCCTTCAGGGTGATAAAGAGCGTTCCGGCATTCGCTTTGTACTGCGAATCGATCAAGCTATAGCCGATAGGCGCGGCGACGGAACTCACGGCGGGCTGCTTCGCGAACCAGTCCTCGGCGCGTTTCGACACGGCGCCCGTGCGGTCCAGACTGGCCGCGTCGGGCAATACGACGGCGCCCAGCAGATAGCCTTGATCCTCCACCGGCAAGAACGACGACGGTATGGTCTTGAACAGGCCGCCCGTGGCGATCAGCATGACGACAATCAGGCCAATGGAAAGAATCACGCGGCGTATCGCGCTTTGCACCCAGCTTCCATACCCTTCGGTCAAGCGCTCGAATTTGTCGTTGAACCAGCGGAAAAACCGGTTCTTTTTGTGCTCGCCAGGCTTGAGCAGAATGGCCGCGAGCGCGGGCGACAACGTCAGCGCGACAATGCCCGACAACACCACGGAAACCGCGATCGTCACCGCGAACTGTTTGTACAACTGCCCGGTAATGCCCGAAAGAAATGCCACGGGAATGAACACCGCGAGCAGCACGAGAACGATGGCGACGACCGGCCCGCTCACCTCGTCCATCGCGCGTTTGGCCGCCTCCTTGGGCGGCAAGCCGAACTCGCTCATATTGCGTTCGACGTTTTCGATCACGACGATGGCATCGTCCACCACGATGCCGATGGCAAGCACCATGCCGAACAACGTGAGCATATTGATCGAAAAGCCGAACGCCATCATGCCGATGAATGCGCCGATGATCGAAACCGGCACCGCGAGAATCGGCACGAGCGTCGCGCGAAAACTTTGCAGGAAGATAAATACCACGAGAATCACGAGGATGACCGCATCGCGCAACGTATGCACGACCTCGCCGATCGACCCGCGCACGAACTCGGTCGTGTCGAGCGCCACTTCGTATTTGAGCCCCGGCGGAAAGCTCTTTTGCAATTGCTCCAGCGTCTGGCGCACCTGCTTCGCGACTTGCAGCGCATTCGCGCCCGGCTGCTGATACACGGCGATCAGCGTGGCCGTCTTGCCGTTATAGCGGCCTCGCAGCGAGTAATCTTTTGCGCCGAGTTCCGCATGACCGATATCCTTGATTCGCACGATGGCTGCATCGCCCGACGCGGCGCGCAGAATGATGTTGTCGAAATCCGCGGGCTCGGTCAGGCGCCCCTTGGTTGCGACGGGAAAAGTCTGCTGCACGGGCGACGCGGTTGGCGACTGACCCAGGCGCCCCGCGGAAAACTGCTGGTTCTGCTGACTGATCGCGTTCTGCACGTCGGCCACGGTAATGCCTAGCTTGGCCATGCGATCGGGCTTGATCCAGATACGCATGGCGTAATCGGCCGAACCGAAGATCGACGCCTGATTCGCGCCCGGAATGCGCTTGAGCGCGTCGAGCACGTAGACGTTCGCGTAGTTCCCCACATAGGCCTGATCGTAGGCGTTGTCGGGCGAATAAATGGCGATCACCATCATGAACGCCGACGATCGCTTCTGCACGGAAACGCCCTGCGCCGTGACCGCATCCGGCAACGTAGGCAACGCGAGATTCACGCGGTTCTGCACGTCCACTTGCGCGAGCGAAGGGTCGGTGCCGATATCGAAATACACGGTGAGCGTCATGTTGCCCGTCGAGGAACTCGACGAGTTCATGTACATCATGTTGTCCGCGCCGTTGACTTGCTGCTCGATCGGCGCGGCCACGTTTTGCGCCACGATGTCGGCGCTCGCGCCCGGATACGACGCGCTCACGGTGATCGTGGGCGGCGCGATGTCGGGGAACTGCGCGATCGGCAGATTGAACATCGCCACGAGACCGGCGACCACCAGCACGATCGAAATGACCGACGCGAAGATTGGCCGGTCGATAAAAAAGTGGGAGAACTTCATCGTTCAGCCTCCCGCAGAGGCCGGGAACGTCACGTCCACGCGCCGCGACTTGTCGGGCGGATCGCTCGCGACAACGCGCGCGGGCTTGCGCATGTCGATGCGGGCATCGGGCACGCCCGCGACGATCAGCGCCGAACGCACGGTGTTCGCGCGCGCATGCGCGAGCCGCTCGTTCGCCGCATACGAGCCGCTCGAATCGGTATAGCCGGAAATGACGACGCGCGCGCCCGGTGCGCTCGCGAGGCGGCGCGCGACGTCGGCGAGCGCCGTGGCCGATTGCGCGTCGAGACTCGCGCTGCCGGTGGCGAAATACAGCGCGGTGCGATTGCCCTCGACTTGCGGACTGGTCGTCGCGTTCGCGTTGCCGTTGCGTTGCGATGCACCTGTCGATGCTTCCGCCGATGTGGATGTCGATGCCGATGCCGACGAAGCCGACGTCGATGCGGCCCCGGAAGCGCCCACGCCCGTCTGCGCAGCGCCTGGATCGGCTGCGCCGCTCGCGGGCGCGGCGGCCACGAGATTCGCCTTGACCGACGCGCCGGGCATGAGCCGCAACGTGTTGCTGACGATCACGCGATCGCCCGCGTGCAAACCCGACTGAATCACCCAGTCGTTGCCGTTCCACTGCCCCGTTTCGACCGACCGTTGCTGCGCCTTGCCGTCCTTGTCGACGGTCCACACATAGGCGCCGCGCGGCCCTTGCTGCACCGCATCCTGCGGCACCGCGACGGCCGACGCGCGCTCCGCGCCCAGCAGCTTGATACGCACGAACTGACCCGGCCGCAGCGCACCGTTGGGATTGGGCATTTCCGCGCGAATCAGATACGTGCCGGTATCGGAACTCAACGACGCATCCGTAAATGCGATGTGGCCGCGCTGCGGATACGTGCTGCCGTCGGCGAGCACGACCACGGCTTCGAGCTTGCCGACTGGCGGCAGCTTGAGCGAACCGTTGCTCGTTTGCGTGCGTAAATCGAGGATTTCGTTTTCGGAGAGCGAGAAGTTGATCCACATGGGATCGAGCTTCGCGACGTAAGTGAGCAGGCTATTGGTGGCGTCGATATACGACCCATCCTGCTTCTTGGCAAAACTGGAAAGCCCCGTGACGGGCGAAGTGATAGTCGTATAGCCGAGATTGAGCGAAGCGCTCGTGACATTCGCGCGCGCCTGTTCGAGCGCGGCGGCGGCGGCCTGCTGCTGGCCGATCGAATCGTCGAGATCCTTCTGGCTCAACGCGTTCTTCGCCGCGAGCGGACGCACGCGATTGAGATTGGCCTGCGCGGTATCGAGCCGCGCCTTCTGTTGCGCGTATTCGGCCTGCGCGGCGTCGAGCGCGGCTTGAAACGGCTTGCGGTCCATCACGAACAGCACGTCGCCTTGATGAACCAGCGTGCCTTCCTGATACACACGCTTTTCAAGGAAGCCATTCACGCGCGCGCGAATTTCGACTTGTTGCGAGCTTTCCGTTTGGCCCACGTATTCGTAGACCACGGGCACGTCGCGCAAGGCAACGTCGATCACGTCGACGTTCGCGGGCGGCGGCGCCGAAGCGGCAGGTTTGTTTTCATGGCAACCAACGACAGCCGCCAGCAACCCCAAGGACAAGCACAAAGGGGCAAGCCGAGTTACGCGTGTCATGCTGCTCTCCGTTGTCGACGATCTGCGCTGGACCGACGAGGCGAGTCAGTTAGGCATTCGTTCACCACGCGTAAAGCTGACTGGCGCTCGCAATGAATACTACTGTTTTTCCAGCCGATGGAGAACGAGAGTGACGAGCAGTCTGCATTGCGGCAACATCAAAACGGCAATCGTTCAACGATCATCAGAATTATTTCGGCATTCGAAATAAATTCTGTTCGAGTCGTTCGCTAACCTGTACGTGCTAGAGATCATTCGAAGGACGAGACGCAGTCGTGGCGACGAAATTACCATCGCCACGACTGGAACGCATGTAGCCGGACTCAACGCTGGAGTTGACGAACCATGCCGAATTCGGCGTGCGCAAGCGTGCGCATGAGCAGCGCCATCGCATCGGCGAGGCGGCGGCGATCGACTTCGACGTGCAGGCAAGCGAGGTCGCGACGGCGGTCGATATCAATCGTATGCACGCCGAGCGCGGCGCCCAGCAGGCCATGCAGTGCGCAGCGCGCGAGTTGCGCGTCGTGCGGGGCGACTCGCACGATCAGTTGCACGGCCGCCGGTTGCGAATTCGCGCGCGCTCGCGAACCCAGCGTGGAAACGCGCCGGCCAGCCGCGCCGTTGCGATTCGCGGAGGACGATCTTTGGGGTGAAACGATGGACGTCATACGGCGGGACGCGGAAGTTGAACACGCATCCATTCTAGAAATCGCCGTATAAAGCGGCCGTAAAGAAACGCGGCGCATGCGCTAAAAAGCCATAGCGCGCGCCGCGCGAACGGCGATTCTCAATCGAGCGGTCGTCCCGCCGGTTCGCGAACGAGCGGCAACGCCAGCAGCGAAACCGCGCCGCAGCCGATCAAATACCACGCCGGCGCCAGCGGATTGTCGAGCAGTTTGATGAGCCACGTTGCGAAGAACTGCGCGAAGCCGCCGAAGATCGACACGCCCACGCAATACACGATCGACATGCCGGTTACGCGAATCCGCTGCGGAAAAAGTTCGGGCAGCATGACGATATTGGGCACCGCCGTGAACGCGAGAATCACACCGAGCGCGGCCACCACGGCAAGCACCGTGGCTATGCTCGGCATGGCGTGAATGACCATGAACGCGGGATAGATCACGGCGATCAACGCGACGCGCGAAACGCCCATCACCCACTTGCGCCCGACGCGATCCGAAAGCATGCCCGCGAACGGCGAGCACACTGCCGTAACGAGCGCCGCGACCAACGCCGCGCTCATGCCCACCGACATCGGCATGCCGAGAATCTTGATCGCATACGTCGACATATAAAACAGCACGATGTAGTTCGCCGCCGTACCGCCGATGGTCGTCACTATGCCGGCCACGAGCGCCTTGCGATGCCGCGCGAAAATCTCGCGCACGGGCCGAGCGACGTCGGTCACGGCTGCGCTTTCGACAGGTTCGGGATGCGCGAGCGTTTCGTCGAGATGGCGGCGAATATACACGCCTACGGGCACCACGAGCATGCCGATCACGAACGGCACGCGCCAGCCCCAACTTTCGAGCGCGGACGGCGAAAGCACCGTCGAAAGCGTGACGCCGATCAGTGCGCCGCACACGGTGTTGAGCCCTTGGCTCACGAATTGCCAACTGCCGTAAAAGCCGCGCGAACGGTCGTCGGCATATTCGAGCAACAGCGAAGTGGATGCGCCCACTTCGCCGCCTACCGCGAAGCCTTGCACGAGACGCGCGAGCAGGATGAGCGCGGGCGCCGCGAGGCCGATCTGCGCATACGTGGGCGCGAAAGCGATCAACGCCGAGCCGAGCGCCATCAACCAGAGCGTGAGCGTCATCGCGGCCTTGCGTCCCGCACGATCCGCGAAGGCGCCTATCACGATACCGCCCAGCGGCCGCACCACGAAGCCCACGCCAAAGCTGCCCACGGCCAGCATCAACTGATTGAGCGCGCCATGCACCGGAAAGTACAGCGAACCGATGATCGACGCGAAAAAGCTATAGACGGTAAAGTCGAAAAACTCCAGCCCATTGCCGAGTGTGATTGCGAAAATGGCTTTCGCGCGCGAGCGGCGCGTGGAGGCACGCGCCGTGACGTCGTGAGCCGGTATCGTGGTGGCGGTCATCGTGTGTCTCCTTGTTGAGCGTGCCCGAATTGACGCCGGCTATGCGCGCAGAAACCGTTCAGTGAGTTTGACCCAGTACGCTGCGCCGGCGGCAAGGCAGTCGTCGTTGAAATCGTAACCGGGGTTATGGACCATGCAGCCGCCCTCGCCGTCTCCATTGCCGATGATCAGATAGCTGCCCGCGCAACGTTCCAGCAAAAACGAAAAGTCCTCGCTGCCGGTAAGCGGCGCCATTTCGCCGATCAACCCTTCCTCGCCGAGCCAGTCGCGAGCCACGTCTTGCGCGAACGCCGTCATCGCTTCGTCGTTGACGAGCACGGGATAGCGGCGCTGATAGTCGATGCGAGCCGTCGCGCCATACGCGCTCGCCTGGGCGTGTACGAGCGCCGTGATGCGCGCTTCGAGCAGATCGCGCACTTCGGGGCGCAGCGCACGCACGGAGAGCTTCATTTGCGCGGTTTGCGGAATCACGTTCGGCGCGTCGCCCGCGTGAATCGCGCCCACGGTCACGATCGCCATGTCGAGCGGCGGCACGTTGCGCGAAACGACGGTTTGCAACGCCAGCACCACATTCGCGCATACGACCACGGGATCGACGGCCTTGTGCGGCATCGCGCCATGACCGCCGCGCCCGTCGATGTCGATCACGACCGTATCGGACGAAGCCATGAACGGCCCCGCTCGAAAGCCGAATCTGCCGGTCGGAAAGCCGGGCATGTTGTGCATGGCGAACACCGCGTCGCAAGGAAAGCGCTCGAACAGTCCGTCGTCGAGCATGCGTTTCGCGCCGCCAAGACCTTCTTCGGCCGGCTGGAAGATCAAGTGCAAGGTGCCGTTGAAATCGCGCGCCTGCGCGAGATGCTTCGCGGCGGCAAGCAGCATGGCGGTGTGGCCGTCGTGTCCGCACGCGTGCATCTTGCCCGCAACGCGGCTTTCATAGGGAAGACCCGTATTTTCGTGGATCGGCAATGCGTCCATGTCGGCGCGCAAGCCGAGACGCCGCGTGCCGTCGCCCGACTTGAGCGTGCCCACGACACCGGTGCCGCCAAGGCCGCGATGCACTTCATAGCCCCATTGGGCGAGCTTTTGCGCGACGAGATCGCTCGTCACGAACTCTTCGAAGCCCAGTTCGGGATGCGCATGAATTTCGCGGCGCAACGCGATCATTTCTTCCTCGATCGCGGCGATTGCCGCAGGAATGGCCATCGTGTTCATGCGTCGTTTCCTCTCGTCGAATAGCGAATCAACGCCGAGGATAATGACGCCGTTTTTTCACCGACAGCCCTAAAATGGTTGGCCCGCCAACCAGAAGTGAGCACCCGGGTTATCCCTATGAAGTTTCACCAGTTCAGGACGCTCGTTGCGATGGCCGACACGGGCAGCATTCGTGCGGCGGCGCGTCAGCTCGGCATCTCGCCCGCCGCGGCCACGAAGGCGGTGCGCGAGCTTGAAGCCGAGCAGCAGATCGCGCTCGTCACGCGCAACGCGAACGGCATCGCGTTCACGGAGGCGGGCCAGGCGCTGCTCGTTCATGCGCGGCTCATCGTGCATCAGATGTCGCGCGCGCAGGACGAACTCGACGCGCGGCGCGGGCGCGGCGGCGGCAAGCTCGCGATCGGCGTAACGCCTTGGCTCGCGCTTTCGTTTCTGCCCGATGCGGTCACGCTCTTTCGCGCGCGCATGCCCGACATGCAACTGGAGTTTTACGAAGGATTGCTGAATATCGTGATGCCGCGGCTGCGCGACGGCTCGCTCGACTTCTCGCTCGGCAAGCCAAGTTCCGCCTCGCTGCACGCGGAATTCACGCAAACGCCCATTTTCGCCACCGAATCGGCGGTAGTCGTGCGTAACGGTCATCCGCTCGCGCATACGCAGTCGCTGCGAGACCTTCAGGAATCCGAATGGTTATTGAACTGGGACCCGGCGAGCAAGGAGATGATCGCCGACGACGTATTCCGCCGTCACGGCCTGCCGATGCCGGACAAGGTGCATCTCGCGCATTCGTTCGTGGTGGCGATGGGGCTGATCATGAATACCGACATGGTGAGCATTTTCCCGTGGCCGCTCGTGGAAACGCGCTTCGCGCGCGAAAACCTGCGTGCGCTCGCGCTGCACGAGGAAGTGGATCGCACCGTGGTAAGCATCGTCGTGCGGCGCGGCGTGCCGCTCTCGCCCGCCGCCGAATGCTTTCTCGATTGCCTCAAGCAAGCCATTCGCGCAGGAGAAGCTTCGACCGATCCCGAGCGGCGGCGCCTTTATCATTCGCTCGAACTGCTGATCTAGGCGCGGCCGCGGGATTGCTCGGTCAGAACGAGGTGCCGATCTGGAACTGGAACTTCTGATACTGGTCGCCGGTGTGCTTGACGATCGGGAAGCCTAGGTCGAGCTTGAGCGGGCCGATCGGCGAGATCCATTCGAGACCCGCGCCATAGCTGTAACGCAAGCCGTTCGCGCCCGTGCTGTTGCCTTCCGTGCCCCACACGTTACCGCCGTCGACGAACGTGAACACGCGCAGCGTGCGGTCGTAGCCGGTGCCCGGCAACGGGAACGTGAGTTCGATATTGCCGACCACCATCTTCGAACCGCCGATCGGGTCGTTCGTGCTCGCGTCGCGCGGCCCGAGCGAACTCGGCTCATAGCCGCGCACCGAACCGATACCGCCCGCATAGTAGTTCTTGAAGATGGGATACGGCTTGCCGCCCAGCCCGTTGCCGTAGCCGGCTTGCAGGTTCAGACCGAGCACGAAGCCGCGCGAGAACGAGTAGTAATACTGCGACTGCACGTCGGCCTTGTAATACTCGGCGCCGACAGGCGTGCCGTATTCGGCATTGGCTTGCGCGAAGTAGCCGCGGCTCGGCACGAGCGCGCTGTCGCGATTGTCGCGCGACCAGCCCACAGTAAGCGGCACCGTATTGGAGACGCGGCCGAAATCGGCAACATAATCCTTATAGGTTTGCGGCGTGGTCGAGTCGATATCGAGCCGGTCCTGTTCGATGCCGAGACCGAAATACACCATGTCGGTTTCGGAGAACGGAATGCCGAACTTCGTGTCCGCGCCATACGAAACAATGCGAAAACTCGTGTCGTTCGTGCTCGAATAATAAAGCGGCTCGGTCGTGCGGTAATAAACGTCGGTAATGCGCTTGATACCGTCCACTGTGAAATACGGATCGACTTCCGTCACCGACAAGGTGCGATAGGTCGTGGCCGTATTCACGTTGAGCGAAAGACTGTTGCCCGAACCGAATACGTTGTCCTGCGAAACGCCCGCAGAAATGATCGGTCCTTCGCCGGACCCATAGCCCACGCCAAGCGAAATCGTGCCAGTGGGTTTTTCGGTCACGGCCACGTCCACGTCCACTTCGTCCTGCGTGCCTTCAACGGGCACCGTGGTCACTTCGACGTCGGTGAAATAGCCGAGCCGGTTAATGCGGTCTTTCGAAAGCGCGAGCCGGTTGGAGTCGAACCACGAACTTTCCAGTTGGCGCATTTCGCGGCGAATCACTTCGTCGCGCGTGCGCGTGTTGCCTGTGATATTCACCTGCCGCACATAGACGCGGCGGCTCGGATCGACTTGCAGCGTCAGCGCGACCGTGTGATGCGCCTGATCGATCTGCGGCTCGGCATTCACCGTCGCAAATGCATAACCGTACTCGCCGAGCCGGTCGACAATTGCTTTGGTCGTGTCCTTGAGCTTTTGCGCGGAAAAGCGCTGCCCCGGCTTGATCGTAATGAGCTTCTTCAGTTCGGCTTCGCGATTGAGCAAATTGCCCGCGAAGTTGATGCTCGAAATGGTGTACGGCTCGCCTTCATGCACCGCGATCGTGAGGTACATGTCCTTCTTGTCGGGCGAAAGCGAAACCTGCGTCGAGTCGATATTGAATTCGAGGTAGCCGCGGTCGAGATAATACGAGCGAACGTTCTCCAGATCGCCCGTGAGCTTTTCCTTCGAATACAGATCGTTCTTCGTGTACCAAGAGAACCAGTTCGGCGTGGAAAGCTGCATCTCATCGCGCAACGTGCTTTCGCTGAATGCGTGCGTGCCGATGAAATTGACCTGGCGAATTTTCGCGCTCGGCCCTTCGATCACCGAGAACAGCAAACCCACCCGGTTGCGGTCGATCGGCGTGATCGTGGTCGTGACTTCGGCTGCGTAATAGCCGCGCGTGAGATATTGGCGCTTGAGTTCCTGCTCTGCCTTGTCGACGAGCGCCTTATCGTAGCTGAGGCCCGGAGAAAGACCGACCGCCTTCAACGCCTTCGTCAAGTTGTCCTTATCGAATTCGTGAATGCCCGCGAAGTCGATCGTGCCGATGGCGGGACGCTCCTGCACCTGCACGATCACCGTGCCGTTGCCGTCCGTCGAAATCCGCACGTCGCTGAAGAAGCCCGTCGCATAGAGTACGCGAATCGACTCTGAAGCCTTATCGTCCGTGAACGTATCGCCCTGCTTGACCGGCAGATACGCGAACACTGTGCCGGGTTCGATACGCGAAAGGCCGTCGATGCGAATGTCCTTGACCACGAAGGGCTCGGTGGCGTGCGCCGCAGCGGTCACGCCGACGCCGAGACCGGCGAGAGTCAGCGCGCGGGCTAAGCGCGCCGTGGTAGTTGATGCCGTCATGCGGGAGGTGAGAAGAGAGGCCAACGAAAGCCGCCAGGCGGCGACGACGGAAACGACGGTTGCGACGGAAAGCAGCCGGATTACTGCACGCTCATCGCGCCGGGACGACGCGCTGTCGCGAGCCCCGTAACGAGCGAAAGCACTTCGGTCATGTGTACGGCTTGCGCCGGTTGCAGGCGAAACGACAATTCGGCGCCTCCGGGCAGGCGAAAACTGACGACGAGATGTTGCACATCGCCCGACTCGCGACCAATTTCCCACGCCTCGCATGGCATGGTGAATTTCACGCTCGCGGTTTTTTGGCGAATACGTTCGGAACGGCCAATCGCATTGGAAAGCGCGGCCAGCAACTCGTGCATGACGGAGCAATGCAGCGCCACGCTATCGGGCTGAGTGCCGTTCACCATCAAATACTGGCCGTCCGCAGTCAGCTCGAAATCGCGCAAGGAATGAATGGCAAGAGCCGGGGACGAAGGCATGAGCACCGCTCCGAGACAAAGCATCGGCGGAGTCTAGGGTGCGATAAGTGGCGCAACATTACCCGCGCGTTACGCGTATTACTTTCATCAATATTCGGTTCGATTTCAGCGCGCGGCGCAATGTGGCTCGCAAATACGCTTTAAAAGGCGCCCTTGGCATTTTTATCGGCTTTCAATAGCGTCGCTTTGGGCCGCGCAAAGTGGACGCCGGAAATTTTTCGTAACCGCAGCGATTACCGATGCTTGCGACGAGCAGACAATTCGATTAACGCTTTCCACGTCATTTTCGGCAAATGGAAAGCATAACGTCATTCGCGAAAATATTCGTGAAACAAGTGTATAGGGGCACGCACCGCGAGCGCGGGCGATGGAAAGCATTGGGCGATATCGTCGATATGAACGAGCCGCTCTAGCCGTTCTAGCCGCGCGAGCAAGACCTCGGCTTGCGATACGCGCAGCGCGCCGTGGCGATCGAGAAATTGCCCCCAAAGCGAAAGCGCCCGCAAACGTGCGACGGGTTTCGCGCTGGCCAGGTAGGCGTCGGGGAAAAGCCTTCGATACGCCGGCAAGTGATAAAGCCACGAAGTGCCGCGCACGTCGAATTCGGCGCCGATCGACTCGTGTTCGTACACGTGCTGGATCAACCGGCGCAATTCGCTGCGCCGCGCACGACTATGCCGAAGATCGAGCGGCGAAACGCCATTTTCAACACGCGCGATGAAATGCAATCGCAGACCGCCATGCGGATCGTGTGCATAAGAGAAGCAGCCGAACGCGGCAACGATATCGGGCGCCGCGCGATGGGTCGGACAGCGTTGCAGGTAATGCCATGTCCAGGCGCATTGTTCTTCGACGGTTGCCTGCGCGACCAGACCGTGAATATAGGCGGCCCAAACGGGATGCGCGGGGTCGAAGGCGCGTCCCGCGCCGAATCGCACATACAGATTCGTCCAGTCGAGCAAGGCCGTAGCGGGCGGCACGTTCGCAATGCGCGCCGCCGCATTGGCAAAGCGCACCTGGAGGTCGAAAAACGCGCGTTCGGGTCTCACCAGGCTCGCTCCCCTTCGTCCACGATACAATGCGGCTGCGTTCGATCCGTCCCTCGCTGCCCCAATCCGACATGCAGAATTCTACCCGGGCCTTTCTGCTAGGCCCGTTGCTCAAAGGCGTTTCCCGTTCGTTCTACCTCACGATGCGCGTGCTGCCGCCCGGCATGCGCGATCCCGTGGGCGAGGCTTATCTGCTTGCGCGCGCCGCCGACACGATCGCGGACACGGCGCTGATCTCGCCCGAACGCCGCCTCGCCTTGCTGCTCGCACTGCGCGAGCGCATCGACGGCACGACGAACGACAACGGCGTGCTCGCGCAACTCACGAGCGAAGTCGCCGGCCAGCAAACGCATTCGGACGAAAAACTGCTGCTCGAATCGCTTGCGGGCGCGCTCGACGGACTGGCACAACTCGACGACGGCGATCGCGCGGCCGTGCGCGATATTGTCACGACGCTGACTACGGGCATGGAGTTGGACCTGCGCACGTTCCCCGACGAGCGCTCGGGCGACGTGCAAGCATTGGCGACGCGCGACGACCTCGACCGCTACACGTACCTCGTGGCGGGCTGTGTCGGCGAATTCTGGACGAAGATGACTTACCGGCACGTACCGGGCGCGCTCGCGCCGTCGCTCGAAACCACGATGTGCGCGCGCGGCATTCGCTTCGGCAAGGCGCTGCAATTGGTGAACGTGCTGCGCGATTGCGGCAAGGACTTGCGCATCGGGCGTTGCTACGTGCCCGCTTCGATGCTCGACGCGTTCGGACTGGAAGCACGCGATTTGTTGCAGCCCGGCGCATCGTTGCGCGCACAACCGATCCTGTTCGATCTCGTGGGCGTGGCGCTCGAACATTTCCGCGCGGCCATCGACTATACGTTTGCATTGCCGCGCCTTTCGCTGCGTTTGCGGCTTGCCTGCCTGTGGCCCATTCTGATCGGGCTCGAAACGCTCGAACGTCTCGTCTCCAACGACGACTGGCTCGATCCCGCGAAAACCTCCAGGATCACGCGCAACGACGTGTATCGCATTCTCGCGTGCTCGACGGTTCTCGCGCCTTCGAACACGCTGTTGAACCGCTGGTTCACGCGCCTGATAGATCGCATAGAAGCGAAGATTCATGCTGGAATCAAGGCGCAAAATTAAAAAGGCGCGCTGGAAGGCGCGCCGTGATACCTTGTATTTCGCAAGTCAGTTTTCGTCGCGATACAACTTGATGATCGCCGAAAAATCGAGCTTGCCGTCGCCGCGGCGGCTCATCGCCTGATAAAGCTGTTGCGCGAGTGCGCCCATGAATGCAGGCTGCCGCACGCTCTTTGCCGCATCGGTTGCAAGCCCGAGATCCTTGAGCATGAGATCGGTGCCGAAGCCGCCCGTATAGCCGCGCGACGCGGGCGCCGTTTCGATCACGCCGGGATACGGGTTGTACGTATCCGAACTCCAGCTACGGCCAGTGGAGGTATTCATGATGCCGCCCAGCACCTTGGGGTCGATACCGAGCGCATCGCCCAACGCCATCGCCTCGGCCACGCCCGCCATCGTCACGCCAAGCACGAGGTTGTTGCAGATCTTGGCGACCTGTCCCGTGCCCGTGTCGCCGCAATGAACGATGTTCTTGCCCATGCCCGAAAGCACCGGCTTCACGCTTTCGTAGATCGCGGCGCTGCCGCCCACCATGAACGTGAGCGTGCCAGCCGCCGCGCCCCCCGTGCCGCCCGACACCGGCGCATCCACGAACGCATTGCCGTGCGCTGCCGCGAGCGCCGCGAATTCCTTCACGCTCGCGGGATCGATCGTGCTCGAATCGACGATCGTCACGCCTTTGGCGATGCCCGCGAGCACGCCGTCTTCCGCCGTGAGCACGCTGCGCACGTGCGCGGCGGCGGGCAACATCGTGATCACGTATTCGGCGCCGCTCACGGCGTCTTTCGGCGAGGCGGCCTTGTGCGCGCCCGCGTCGGCGAGCGTTTGCATGGCCGTGGCGCTCAGGTCGAATACCGACAGCGTATGGCCGGCCTTAAGCAGATTGAGCGCCATGGGCGCGCCCATGTGGCCCAACCCGACGAATGCGATTTTCATGAGCCTGTCTCCGTTATCGTTGATCGTGTCGTTGCGTTCGCAACGAATCAGCGCAAGCTGATCGTGGTGTTCACGCCGTCGCTCACGGTGGCGTCGTCGAACCAGCGCGCGGTGACCGTTTTGGTTTGCGTATAGAACTGCACGACCTGCTTGCCGTACGGGCCGAGATCGCCAAGCTTCGAACCACGCGACCCGGTAAAGCTGAAATACGGCACCGGCACCGGAATGGGAATGTTGATGCCGACTTGGCCGATATCAATTTCACTCTGGAATTTACGCGCCGCCGCGCCGCTCTGCGTGAACAAACCCACGCCATTGCCGAACGGATTGGCGTTCACGATAGCAATGGCTTCGTCGAGCGTGTTTGCGGTCAGCACCACGAGCACCGGTCCGAAAATCTCTTTCGTGTAAATGTCCATATCGGTTTTCACATTGGTGAATACCGTGGGGCCGACGAAATTACCGCTCTCGTAGTTCGGCACTTTCACGTTGCGACCGTCGAGCGCGAGCGTCGCGCCCTGCTTCACGCCCGAGTCGATCAGCCCCACCACGCGCTCTTTCGCCGCGCGCGAAACGACCGGGCCGACGTCGGTGTTCGCTTCGTGGCCGGCGTTGATCTTGAGCGTCTTTGCCTTCTCCACGAGTTCGTCGACCCATTCCTGCGACGCGCCCACGAACACGGCCACGGAAGTCGCCATGCAACGCTGTCCCGCCGCGCCAAACGCCGCGCCGACGAGCGCGTTGAGCGTCTGCTCGCGATTCGCATCGGGCAGCACGACGGCGTGATTCTTCGCGCCCATCATCGACTGCACGCGCTTGCCGTGTTCGCTGCCGAGCCGGTACACGTGCGTGCCCACGGCCGTCGAGCCAACGAACGAAATGGCCTTGACGAGATCGTGCGTGCAGATCGCATCGACTACTTCCTTGCCGCCGTGTACGACGTTGAGCACGCCTTTCGGAATGCCGGCTTCGATGGCGAGTTCGACGAGTTGCATCGTCGAAAGCGGATCTTGCTCCGAAGGCTTGAGCACGAACGTGTTGCCGCAGACGATCGCCATCGGGAACATCCACAGCGGAATCATCGCGGGGAAATTGAACGGCGTGATGCCGGCGCACACGCCGATAGGCTGCTGGAGCGTGTACGTGTCCACGCCGCCGGCTACGTTCTCGGCGAAACCGCCTTGCTGCAAGGTGCCGATCGAACACGCATGCTCGACGACTTCAAGCCCGCGAAAGATATCGCCTTCGGCATCGGGCAGCGTCTTGCCCTGCTCGGCCGTGAGCGTCCTGGCAATGCGCGACATGTTCTCGCGAATCAGCGCTTGCAGTTTCAGCATGATGCGCAGACGTGCGCCGAGCGGCGTGTTACGCCACGTCGCGAAGGCGGCATGCGCGCTTTTCACGGCGAGATCGACTTCTTCGACCGTTGCGAACGGCACGCGCGCCAGCACTTCCTGCGTAGCCGGATTAACGATGTCGCGCCATTCGCTGGTCCTGGATTCGACGAATTCGCCGTTGATCAGTAGCTTGACGGTGGAGACTTGCGCATTGGACGCCTGAGTCACTGCATTCATGATGAATTCTCTCTGAGGAATTGGGTGGGTTCCAAAAATCTTAATCGTGTTTCGAGCGCATGAGCAAAGTGCAGATCAACGCGATCGCACCCAGCGCGATCATGTACGCGACCACGTAGTGCGGGCGGCCGCCGCCGTAGGCGAGCAGCGCGGTGGCGATCATCGGAGCAATGCCGCCGCCGATCACGCCCGCAATTTGTACGGACAACGAAATACCGCTGTAACGGATTTCCGCGGGAAACTGCGCGGCAAAGAGTTGCGATTCGGGCGCATAGAGAATGGGAAACACCACCCCCACGCCCAGCACCATCGCCCACCACACCGTGAGCGGGTGCAGCGTTTCGAGCATGGAGAAGAACGGTGCCGCAAACAAAGCCATGATGACGAGCCCCGCAAGAAACAGGCGCTTTTGCCCGATGCGGTCGCTGAGCCAGCCGCAGAACGGCATGGTCACGAGCGAGAGCACCGCGCCGGCCGTGATCGCGTGCAGTATCGCGGCCTTGGGAATCTTGAGCTGATTCGCAGCATACGCCAATGCGAACGCGACCACGAGATAGAACCACGTATTCTCCGCCGTGCGCGCGCCGATGATGATGAGCAACTCGCGCGGCTGCCGGCGCATCACTTCAAGCACCGGCGCCTTGATCGGTTCGCCCTGTTTCTTCACGCGCTCGAAGTCGGGCGACTCGGGCACGCGCACGCGAATCACCCAGCCCACCAATACCAGCAGGATGCTCGCAAGAAACGGAATGCGCCAGCCCCAGGAGAGCAGGTCGGCTTCGGGCAATGCCGTGACGGCGGCCATCGCAATCGACGAAAGAATGAGGCCGAAACCCACTCCTGTTTGCGGCAGCGAGCCGAAGAAACCCTTTCTGCCCGGCGGCGCGTGTTCGACGGCCATCAGCACCGCGCCGCCCCACTCGCCGCCCACTGCCATGCCTTGCAGGAAGCGCATGGCGACGAGCAGCACGGCCGCCCAATAACCGATGCTCTGATACGAGGGAATCAAGCCGATCGCCATGCTCGGAATGCCCATTAGCAAGAGCGTGGCGAGCAGCATCGACTTGCGCCCGATGCGATCACCGAAATGACCGAACACGATGCCGCCCATCGGCCGGCCGATAAAGCCCACGCCATAGGTCGCGAATGCGGCCAGGGTGCCAAGAATGGGATCGAGCGTGGGAAAGAAAATCTTGTTGAAAACGAGCGCGGCCGCGGTGCCGTAAAGAAAGAAGTCGTACCACTCGATCGTCGTGCCGGCCATGCTGGCCCAGCCTGCGATCAAATAGTCGCGCGCTCGTTTGGGAACGGAAGCGGCAACCGCCGCCCCTTGTGGGGTCGACTGCATGTGCATCGTGTGTCTCCATCCTTGTTGTGTGCGACTACCTCTTAAGCAGTCTGCTAACGAGTATAGTTACTCGAATATCCACGGCATAGAGACGAAAAAGCCCATCCGATATGCAAAAAAACACAAGTGGAAAAATGGAGACATTGAACTGGGATGATTTGCGCTACTTCCTGGAAGTAGCGCGCACGCAGCGCGCAAGCGGCGCCGCGAAACGCCTGGGCGTGGATCACACCACGGTCGCGCGGCGCATACGCGAGCTGGAAACCGCGCTAGGCACGGTGCTTTTCGACAAGTCGCGTGCGGGCGGTTTCGTGCTGACCGCCGAAGGCCAACGACTGCTTGCTTACGCGGACGCCGTGGAAAGCACGGTGCAATCGGCCAGCGAGCAATTCGCGTTGGGGGCGCAATCGCTTTCGGGTCATGTGCGCGTGGGGTCGACGGAGGGGTTTGGCTGCTTCTTTCTCGCGCCGCAACTCGCGCGCTTCACGGGCGGGCACCCGGACATGTCGATCGACTTGCTGCCGGTCCCGCATTTCGTGAGTCTTTCGAAGCGCGAGGCCGATCTGGCCATCATGCTCGAGCGCCCCGAGCGCGGCCAATACGTCTACACGAAGCTTTGCGATTACCGGCTGCGCCTTTACGGCACGCCCGCCTATCTCGCGCGGCACCCGCCCATTCGCTCGACCGCCGACTTGCGCCAGCATGCCTTCATCAATTACGTGGCCGATCTCGCGTTCAGCCACGAACTGCTTTATCTCGAACGCACGGCGCCCAACGTCACGGCCAACTTGTGCAGCACGAGCGTGATCGCGCAATATCATGCAGCGCTGCAAGGCAGTGCATTGGCGATCCTGCCTTGCTTCATGGCGGAGCCCGACCCGCGACTCGTCTCCATCCTGCCGGACGACGTGGTGGTGACGCGGCGCTTCTGGCTGTGCAGCCGTGAAGACTTGCGCAAGTTGCGACGCATCACATCGCTCTGGGATTACCTGCGCGCCGCCGCCGACGCCAATCGTCCGCTGCTGATGGGTGAGTCGCCGGATATGCATTACGTCGATGCATAAGCTGCACTGCATGCGATGCACATGCAATAAAAAACCGCATAGACCGCCCATGCACTGGACTGCCTATGCGGCATCGAGGGTGAACCGGCAGACAGCAGGAGCGGCAGGCGATGCGCCGCTCCACGTGTCGCGCCGCGCTCAGGTTCCGACCGGACGGATCGTCAGCGCGTTTTTCACCGAGGTCACGCCCGACACGCCCTTGGCGACGTCGGTGGCCTTGTCGATCTGCGACTGGTCGGGCACGGTGCCTTGCAGAACCACGGCACCGTCGCGCGCGCGCACGGTGATGTTCGACACGCTGATGTCCTTGTCGTGCGCCAGTGCGGCGCGGACCTTGCGGCCAAGTGCGCGATTGGCGGCCTTGGCCGATTTGTACTGCGATTTCGACTGCTTGTACTGCTGCTGCGCGGCGGCGGTGGGCGCACTGGCAGCGGGCGCGGCGGAAGCCGAATTGTCCTGCGCATAAACCTGGAACGATGCCGCCACGAGAGCGGTGCTTACGGCGAGTTTGAATACCTGAATAGCCTTCATGCAGATTCTCCTGTTGTCACAGTTTTATTGCCGGCCCACGAATGGACCCACGCACTACACCATTCACTACAAAAATTCGGACACGCAAAACGCGTTGGGGACTAACAATACTCCAATTCATTTATCGGTGATTCGAAGCTTGCTTGCCCTGTGCGTCCCGCGCCACATCGGCCTTGCGCCATTCCGCTGACGAATCATTCTGCATGCTGCCGCAACGCGCCTTGCTAATTCGCCAACGCGCCCTGCATAAAACTCGCATTGATGTGCATTCGTTTGCATTCACCTGAATCAGGGTTCCGTTTTGGTGCAATCTCACGTATGCGATATGGCATGCGGTACGCCCAGACCAAATCGGCAAATCAATCGCCTAAAACATGAAGCGGAATTCAGCGTCCTCATGGCACAGCAACGTGCATTGCATTGCATGCGTTGACAATGCCGACATCGGTTAAACCCGCATGCACTGCCTGGGACTTCATAGGGCGAGCTGCGATTTCACCCAACGATAGAACTGCTGGATCGCGGCTTCGCGCGGATGACCTTCGCGCCACGTGAAGTAGTAGTCGAGCGACGCGGGAATGCGCACCTGCCCGAGTTGCACCAGTTCGCCCCGGTCGATGAAGCCGCGCGCAAGTTGAAGCCGCGCCGTGGACACGCCTTGGCCCGCCACCGTGGCTTGCAGCAGCAGACCGGCGTCGTCGAACACCGGACCGCGCTCGGGTTCCGCGCCGCTCACGCCGGCCGCTTCGAAAAAGTCACGCCACGTGCGGCGCGAAAAACGCAGCAGCGGCATGGCCGGCAAATCCTCGATGCGAAAACCCGGATAGCGCGCGAGCAGCGCCGGGCTGCACACCGCGACCACCTGGTCGTCGAGCAGCTTGCGGATCTGAAAACCGGGTTCGTCCACGCGCCGATGCCAGATGCCGATGTCGAACGGATACGGGTCGGGCGGCGTGACGTCGGCGTGCATGCGCAGCGAGAGATCCACCATCGGATGCCGGTCGTAGAAATCGCCAAGACGCGGAATCAGCCAGACCGAGGCGAAATCGGACATCACGCTCAGCTCGAGCCGCGTGACGCCGCTCACGCCAGGCCGCGTGGCATCGAGCGCCTCGCGCAGTTCGTCCAGGCTGCGGCGCACCCGCTCGGCGAGCTGCGCTCCCGCCGCCGTGGGAATCATGCGGCTGCCCGCGCGGCGGAACAGTTCGACGCCCAGTTCGGTTTCGAGCGCGCGCAAATGATGGCTGATTGCACTGTGCGTCAAATGCAATTCTTCGGCCGCGCGGCTGAAACTGCGCCGCCGCGCGGCAGCTTCTAGCGCACGCAGCGCCTGGAGAGGGGGAAGCGATCGGGCCATGACGTCAAATTCTACTCACAATCGTGTTTGAAATCTCTCGCTGGCAACCCGCGCGCCGATCGCCAATAATCGACACCCAGGCATTTGGTCCGCTCTCCCGGCTCCGCCGCACCATGACAACATTGAGATTGCGCGTTTTTGCCGTTTTCGCGCTCGGCTATTTCGTTTCCTACCTGTTTCGCGGCGTCAATCTCGGCTTTGCGCCGTTTCTGTCGCACGAAATGGGCTTCAGCGCGACCGACCTCGGCACCCTCACGAGCCTTTATTTCCTCGGCTTCGCGGGTGCGCAGATTCCCGCCGGCGTGCTGCTCGACCATTTCGGCCCGCGCCGCGTCACCGCGTGCGTGATGCTCGTCGCCGCGGCGGGGGCCGCGATCTTCGGCCTTTCGCACGACATCGTCACGATGATGGCGGGCCGCCTGCTGATCGGCGTGGGCGTTTCGGTGTGCCTCGGCGGTGCGTTCAAGGCCACGGCGCAGCATTTCCCCGTGGCGCAGCTCACGCTCGTGAACGGCCTCGTGATGGCGGTCGGCGGCCTCGGCGGCGTGGCCGTGGGCGCGCCGCTCTCATGGCTGCTTTCCGTCGCGCCGTGGCGTGCCGTGAGCCTGGGGCTCGCCGCCTTGACCGTCATCGTTGCGGCGATCATCTGGCTGGGAGGCCCGCGCACGCGCGACACCCATCATCAAGCGAGCGTGATCGAGCAGTTCAAGGGCACCGCACACATCCTCAAGAGCCACGCATTCTGGAAAACCGCGACGTTTTCGGCGCTGACGCAAGCCGTGTTCTATGCGATGCAGTCGCTTTGGGTCGGCGCGTTCCTGCGCGATGTCGTGCCCGCCGGCAGCACCGATGCAAGTGCGCGCGCGGCGTCGCTCGTTTCCATCCTGGGCGCGGCGTTCATCGTCGGCAACATCGGTTTCGGCGCGCTTGCGCGGAGTTTCGAGCGGCGCGGCGTGCGCGTGCAGATGTTCTCCGGCGTGACAATGGCGCTGTTCGTGGTCGTGCAGGCGTTGCTCGCCGCGCGCGTGCCGTTGCCGCCCGCGCTGCTCTGGGCCGCATATGGCGCGCTCGGGGGCACGGGCATCCTCACGTATGCGGTGCTCGCCGAGTACTTTCCGCCGCGCCTGATCGGCCGCGTCAATACAACGTTCACGCTCGTCATCTTCATCGGCATTTTCGTTTTGCAGATCGCTATCGGCGCGGCGCTGGGGCACTGGACCGCCGTTGACGGCCACTATCCGGCCGTCGCGCATCAAACCGTGTGGGCCGTGCTGGTCGTGCTGCAAGCGATTGGCGCGATCTGGTATTTCATGCCCTCGCGACGCGTGAGCGCGAGGCCGCACGCTGTGGAAAACACCTGAAAACAAGCGCCGACAGGCGTGCTGCATTGCCGGTGCTTTTTCTTCCCGCTTGAATCGCGATAGCACGATTTCTTCCTTGGGCGCCCGTCTCGCTTCGCCATCATGAAAGCGCCCTCGTCCGCTTATCCCGCCTTCCTGCGCTGCGCATGCCGGGAACCGCAAATCGCAAATCATTGGTTGTCCTGATTGATTGCGCAGAAAAGAATGACGCAACGGCGCTTGCCCCGTCCGTTTCGAGCCGGCACATCCGACCATCGCGCAACGTCTGGTCAACGTATTTGCAAAAGCCGCGCAGTGGTCCTCCGACGAAGCCAACCGAGCCGCGTGATTCAAGCTATGGGCATGGAACGGCGTGAATTACGTCTCGTGGCAAGCCACATTCGCGGATCGTGCCAGGCGGTGCGCTCGGGCTTTCGCGTCCCGCATGGACAGGGTGCCTTTCGGCATTAACGTGGTAAGCGCTACGGGCTTGGCGCTCAACGCCGTCGGGCCGCGCGTGAAGCAAGCCGAACTAACGCACCGCCATCTTTCTTCCGGCACGACGCTCCAATCATCCGCCTGGCTTGACATCGACCTCCCGACACCCCGTTTGAGCCAACCGCACGCGGCGTGAGAAAATGCGTCCTCGAAAGGAAACGTCCCCTAGCGCCTTGGCGTTCGCGCACGTCCACGTTGACGAAAATTGCCCGTTTTTCGCCCGCGTTATCGACATTTTCATTGGGTTTGTCGATAGCAAACCGGAAAAGCATGGCGCGCCGCGCGGGCGCTCGCGGCGGTTCCCTATCCGCAAGGGGCCGCTCAGCGTAAACTCACGCTGTTGCCATTCGATTGTGTCGATTCATGATAAAGAGAGAAATATCCATGCCACACACACCTCACTCGCACGACGATCACTCCGAATCGTGCGGCTGCGATCTGTTGCACCTGCTCGATGGCGTGGACGAATTCACTCATCAAGTGTTTCCGAGCAACAAGGAACTCTTTCACAGCCTCGCCTACAGCCAGGCGCCGCACACGCTTTTCATCACCTGCGCCGACTCGCGCGTTTCGCCGGAGATGATCACGCAGACCAAGCCGGGCGAACTGTTCGTCTGCCGCAATATCGGCAATATCGTGCCGGCGTATGGCGAAATGCTCGGCGGCGTTTCGGCGGTGGTGGAATTCGCGGTGCTCGCGCTCAACGTGCGTCAGATCGTGCTGTGCGGCCACACGGACTGCGGCGCGATGAAGGGTCTCGCGGCGGGAACCGAAGCCACCGCCAACATGCCGACCGTGCAAGCGTGGCTGCGCAACGCCGAAGCCGCGCGCAGCGTCGTGAAAACGCGCGGGCTCGACGAAACCCAGGTCGTGCAGGCGCTCGTGGAAGAAAACGTGCGTTTGCAGCTCACGCATCTGCGCACGCACCCGGCCGTGGCGGCGCGTATCGCGCAAAGCCAGCTCCAGCTTCAGGGCTGGGTCTACGATATCGGCGAAGGCAAGGTCAACGTATTCGACGACACGCGCGGCAACTTCGAATCACTTGGCGAAGCGCGCGCACGCCTGCGCAAACGCGTCGAGCAATGATCGCGGCGGGCGCTGGCGCCTGACCCGCCGGGACAGCGGCGCTGCTTCCTTTTCGCGCAAGCAGCGCCGCCGGTTATCACCGCACTTATTCGTTTTGCATGAACCGGAATGCCTATACCGTGCATTTCCGGCTTTCGGCGTTGGATTTTTACAATATAAGTAACGAATTTTCTTTCGTTAGGGGTTTACCCTAGGGAAAAACCCGCATACACTCTCGGTCTGTCTGGTGCGGCGCTCAGTCGCAGCAGAAAAATAATTCCGGAGGGTGGTCGTATATGCATTGCATTGCTTTGCCGTACCCGTCTCACCAAACGCTATCCCGCTTTACCTGCACTACAGACGCCTCGCGTCGTCGCGTATCGCTGTAATCAGCACGCGTCTGCTGCTGTCGCTCGTCGCCGGCAGTTTATTTCAGGCCCACTCCGCGTCATTCGCCGTTTCCAGTCCGTGTTTTCGCGGTGGCCGGCGCGCGCTTTCGCGCATAAAGACACTCGGTAATGGGCTTCGCACCCGCCACGGGCCATCCGCCCGATTACCGAAGGAGAAGGTCCATGGAGTCCGCCCAGCAACTGCCGTCGAAGATCGAAGTCAAATTGCTCTTGCACCCGAACGACCATCGCCGCGCGTTGGCCGCCGCGAAAAAACTCAATCTCGCCGAGCGTGAATTCCTGGCGCTCGCGGTGCATCTTGGCGCGGCGCAGATCCTGCGCGAATCGCAGGTCGCCTGAGCGGCCCGCGATTCCAGACCTCGCTAGTCGGCCGATACCGGCGACGGATTGCGTTCCGCGAATCCTTCCTGATGCCAGTAGGGGTAAGCCGGCCGCACGGCGCTCGCCGCGTCGAGCTTCGCGACCTGCTCCGGCGTGAGATTCCAGCCGACCGCGCCCAGGTTCTGCCGCAACTGCGCCTCGTCGCGTGCGCCGATCAGTACGGTCGCCACCGTCGGCCGTTGCAGCAGCCAGTTCAGCGCGATCTGCGGCACCGTTTTGCCGGTTTCCTCCGCGATCTCGTCGATGGCGTCGATCACGCGGTACAGGTATTCGTCCGGCACCGGCGGTCCCATATCTGCAGTTTTGTGCAGGCGGCTCTTTTCGGGCAGCGGCTGGCCGCGGCGAATCTTGCCGGTCAGACGCCCCCAGCCGAGCGGACTCCACACCACGGCGCCCACGCCCTGATCAATACCGAGCGGCATCAGTTCCCACTCGTAATCGCGGCCGATCAGCGAGTAATACGTCTGGTTCGCGACATAGCGCGGATAGCCGTAGCGGTCCGCGACGGCCTGCGACTTCATCAGGTGCCAGCCCGAAAAGTTCGACACGCCCGTATAGAGAATCTTGCCCGCGCGCACGAGGTCGTCGAGCGTCGAAAGCACTTCCTCGGCCGGCGTGCGCGCGTCGAAACCGTGGAGCTGAAACAGGTCGATGTAATCGGTTTGCAGGCGCTTGAGCGCCGCATCGACCGCGCGCTTCAGATGAAAACGCGACGAGCCCACGCTGTTCGGGCCGTCGTCGAAACGAAAGGTGGCTTTCGTCGAGATGATGACTTTGTCGCGGCGCCCTTTCAGCGCTTCGCCGAGCACCGACTCCGAAGCGCCGTTCGAATAGATATCGGCGCTATCGAACATCGTGACGCCGGCTTCGAGACAGATGTCGACGAGCTTGCGTGCCTCGGCCACGTCGGTGGCGCCCCACGCCTCGAAAAATTCGCCCTTGCCGCCGAACGTTCCCGTACCGAAACTCAGAACCGGCACTTTAAAGCCGGACGCACCCAAAAAACGGTGTTCCATTTCACATCCTCCGTAAATCGAGGGTTGACGATGAGAGCCGACAGCCGACGAGTCTACGCGCATCGTCCGACGCTTGCCGTCAACCTCTCCTACGCCGCGATGCGCCTTAAGTCTGTACAGACGCCGTGCCGTATTGGAAACTGTCGCCTTTCCCGCACTCCTGGTCCGCTCGCCATGCTCCGATCGAACTTGCGTTTCCCTGCTTCGCGTACGCGCGCGGAGGCGGAATGACCGCGCCCGCGCAACGCGCCGCAAGCGGCGGCGTCGGCTGGCTGCCCTATATCGTCGCGGCCACGTTCTTCATGGAGTATCTCGACACCACGGTGATCGCCACGGCGCTGCCCGCCATGGCGCGCTCGTTCGGCATCGGGCCCAACAGCCTGAGCCTCGGCGTCACGGCCTACATGCTCGCGCTCGCGATCTTCATTCCGGTGAGCGGCTGGATCGCGGACCGCTATGGCTCGCGCACCGTGTTCTTCGGCGCAGTCGTCACGTTCACCGTGGCTTCGGTGTTGTGCGGGATCGCGCAGAACGTCGACGAGTTCGTGGCCGCGCGCGTGCTGCAAGGCATCGGCGGCGCGATGATGGTGCCGGTCGGCCGCATGATCGTCGTGCGCACGACCGACAAGAGCCGCCTCATGAAAGCCATTTCGACGATCACGTGGCCCGCGATCGCCGCGCCCGTGATCGGTCCGCCCATCGGCGGCTTCATCACCACGTACGCGTCGTGGCGCTGGATCTTCCTGTTGAACGTGCCGTTCGGCATTGCCGTGCTGGCCGCCATTGCGTTCATCGTGCCCAACCTGCGCAGCGAGGACCGCCGCCCGCTCGACGTGATCGGCCTCGTGCTGAGCGGCGCATCGCTCACGGCGCTGCTGTACGGCGCCGAACTCGCGAGCCAGCCGAACGAAAATCCATGGATCGGCGTGGCGATCGTCGTGGCCGGCATCGCGATCGGCGCCATTGCTTTCGCACATGCGAAACGCCATCCGCATCCGCTCGTCGACGTTTCCACGCTGAAAATCCCGACCTTTTCGGTGACGGTCGTCACGGGCTCCTTCACGCGCATCGGCATTGGCGCTGCGCCTTATCTGATGCCGCTGCTGTTCCAGATCGGCTTCGGGCTTTCCGCGTTTCAGTCGGGGCTGCTGCTGCTCGCGAGCGCGCTCGGCAATCTCGGCATGAAGGCGCTCACGACGCGCATTCTCGAACGCTGGGGCTTTCGCCGCGTCTCGGTCGTGGACGTGACGATCGCGGGCCTTTCGCTGCTCGCGTGCGGATTCCTCACGCCCGGCACGCCGCTGGCGCTCGTGCTGATCGTCGTGTTCGTGTACGGCTTGAGCCGCTCGATGCAGTTTTCGACGCTCGCCACCCTCGCTTACGCCGATGTCGCGCAACCGCAGATGAGCGCCGCCAGCACGCTCTGGAGCGCGGCCGCGCAAATGACGATCGGTCTGGGCATCGCGTTCGGCGCGCTGTCGTTGCGCGTGGCCGCGACGTTCCACGGCGAAACCACGGGCCACGTGTTCACGCTCGACGATTTTCGCGTCGCCTTCCTCGCGGCCGGCGTGCTCACGCTAATTTCCGTATGGGGGTATGCACAGCTCGCGCGCGACGCGGGCCAGAATATCAACGCCGGCGCGCGCCGCCAGCGCGCATGACCGCACCTCGCGCGCGGCGGGTTTCCGAACGGAAATAGAGAAAACGCGCGAAAAAGCGGCGTTATTTGGAAAGACTCGCGCGCACGGTGTATTCCTCGTCCGTGTCCGGTTCTTCGCCGGAATGCGCCGCGTGGAATTCGGCGGAAAGCGGCTCGACGGGATAACCGTGCCGCTCCCATGCGTCCAGGCCGCCCTTGAGCGCGCGCGCATGATAGATGTGCTTGCCGCGCAACTGGTCGACGATGCGCTTGGCCGTCGCTTCGTTCGGGCACACGCAATACACCACAATCGGCCGCTCCAGCAGTTCCGGCGCGAGCGCTTCGCTCGATTCGAGATCGAGCGGCCGCGCGCCCGGAATGCGATACGACTCCTTCTCGCGAATCGAAGCGGGCCGCGCGTCGAGCACGATCGGCGGCGCGGCCGACCTCATCATCTCGTCGAGCTGATCGGGCGAAATGCGATGCGTCGCGAGCCAGCGGCGAAACTGCATGCGCCGGAACCAGCGCCACGCAAGAAACAGCACGCCGGCCACGGCCAGCACGTCGAAAATCGTCATGCCGTTCGCGCGCACGAACATCGCAAAGCGCACGATTTCAGCGTGCAGCGCCGCGCCGCCGAGCAGCCAGGTGCCCGCCCACAGCGTCGCGCCGACGGCGTCCCAAAGCAGGAAGATGCGCACGTCCACCGCCGTCGTGCCGAGCAGCGGCGCCGAGATCAAACCGAGCCCCGGCACGAACTTCGCCACCGAGAGAATCGGCGCGCCATAACGCTCGAACACGTTGCGCGCGATGCGAATGGTCGTGTCGAGCGACAGCGAAAAGCGCACGAGACCGTTGAGCAAACGCCGCCCGCGCATGCGGCCCGCCGCGAACCAAAGCGAATCGGCGAGCAGCGTGGCGACCACGGCGGCCACCAGCAGGCTCGCATACGACGTTTCCCCGCCCGCCGCCATCGTGCCCGCGAGAATCAGCACCGGCGCGGCCGGAACCGGCACGCCGAGTTGCGTCACGAGCACGCTGAGAAAAACCGCGCCAACGCCGAAATCGGGCGGAATCGCGGTGGGGAGCGTCAACATTTCGAGATATCCTGCGCGGAAGCGGTCCGTCTACGTAAAGAAACCAGGCGCGTTTGCGCGCCAGCCGAGCGGGGAGATTACCGCAACGGCCGCTTCCTTGCTCGCATCGGCGCTGGCGCGAAGGAGCGCAGCGGGGATTTTTTCGCTCGCGCCTTCCGGCCCTTTCGTCGCGTTTCCCTTTCGCACCTTTTCTGCCGATGTCGACGAGACCCTCGCATGCGCCGCCTGACGCGCGTCACGCTACACGCGCAAAGGCCGCGATCGACAGCGAATACGCCGCGATCCAGCGGCATCTTGCACAACCACGGCCGCACGCGGCGAAACCGGCGCGTTGCTCGCGATCCGCACAGATCGCCGCCGCCACGGCGCGCGGGCGGATCGACGCCGCCTGTGCGCACCCGCCGGCATAACGCCGCCGAGCCGCCTCAGCGCCGCAACAGCCGGACGAGCCGCGAGCGATTACTCACGCCAAGTTTCTGAAAGCAACGGTCGAGATGCGTGCGCACGGTCGTATAGGAAATGCCGAGCCGCTGCGCGATTTCCTTGTCGAGCAACCCCTCGGCCACCAGCGCGACCACCTCGCGCTCGCGCGGCGTGAGCCGGCCGAACGCGTCGTTAACGGCTTCCGGCGACGGCGCGAGCGAAGCCGCACCGCCGCCTGCCTCCCCGCCTGCCTCCCCGCCTGCCTCCCCGCTTGCCTTGCCGCTCGCGCCCGCCGCCGCGCGCGATCGCACCAGCGCGGCCGTGAACGCGGGCCGCACCAGCTCGAACAGCGCGAGTTCGCGGTCGGAAAAATCCTCGCGATGCCTCGCGCGCCAGATGCGCAAATCGCCGATATTGTGGTCGCCGGACCAGACGAACAGGTTCATGCCCCAATGCAGGCCGTCGCGGCGCAGAAAGTCGTTGAAAATTTCGCTGCGCACCAGTTCCTCGCGCGGCATGACGTCGGTGACGCGCGCCGCCGTGCGCAGCGGCATCAACAGCGGCGCGATGGGATCGCGAAACTGGAAGTACTCCTCGTAGTCGCGCAGATTGTCGTCCGACATGTTGATCGCCACGCGCCGCCCGAACCGGCCGAGTGCGTCGTCCCAGACATAGGAGCCGAGAAAATCGGCGCGCAGCAGATCGAGCAGGCGGCGCCCCACTTCGAGACGCAGCACGTCCTCGGGCAGCGTGCGATCGGCGAGCAGCCGAAAAACCTCGGAAACCAGCGCGAACTCACGGCTCGTCAGATACATGCGGCGTGATGGCGTGAAGGCAATCGTCTGAGCCTAGTGGTCTTGTCTGATGAATACAAGCCAGGGATGTGACCGGTAACACCGCGCGAATGCGCCGCCCAAAAGAAAACGGGGCGGCGCGAGCCACCCCTCAAAACACACGCCGGCGGGGATTCGTCTTAACCGCCGGAGGTTGCATGGTACGCGATCATCCTTCGACGAAAATCCTCAAAAAAAAGGATAAAGGTCATCGCGTGCGAGCTTTCGGCGGATTAAGGCTAGTGCGACCAAGCCGCTCGCCTCAACGGATCACGTTCGTCACGCCTCGGCCGCGCGGGTCGGCAACCGGCTCGGGCGTATCGCCGTCGATGCGAATTGCCTGAATGTCGCCGTTGAAGTTCTGGCCTTTGAGCGTGTACCCCTTCGCTTCGACGGCCTTCGCGAGATCGCCGTCGATCGGCTCGTACGGCTCCCAGAAGATCGTGTTGGGCGGCAGCAATTGATGATGGAAGCGCATTGCGCTCACCGCGTCCTTCAGCGGCATCTTGAAGTCGTAGAGGTTGTTGATCACCTGGAAGATCGACGTGAAGATGCGCGAGCCGCCCGGCGTGCCGATCACGAGCGCCACCTTGCCGTCCTTCGTGAGAATGGTCGGCGTCATCGACGAAAGCGGACGCTTCTTCGGCGCGATCGCGTTCGCGTCGCTGCCCACCACGCCGAACATGTTCGGCACGCCGGGCTTGGCGGCGAAGTCGTCCATTTCGTCGTTGAGCACGATGCCCGCGCCCGGCACCACCACGCCCGAGCCGAAATAGCCGTTGATCGTGTACGTGTTCGAAACCGCGTTGCCCCACTTGTCGACCACCGAGAAGTGCGTGGTCTCCGCCTTTTCCGGCATGGACGTGCCGAGGCCCGGCTGCACGCTCTTCGTGTCCGAAGGCTTGTCGGGATCGACTTCGGCCACGCGCTTCGCGAGATACGCGGGGTCGATGAGCTGATCGACCGGCACCTTGTAGAAGTCGGGGTCGCCGAGATACTGCGCGCGGTCCGCGAACACGCGCTTCTCGATCTCCGAAATCAGGTGAATGTATTGCGGCGAATTGAGCGGCACGTCCTTGAACTGCGGCGCGAGCATGGCCTTCATCGTGAGCAGTTGCACGAGGCCGACGCCGCCCGAACTCGGCGGCGGCGCGGTGATGACGTCGTAGCCGTTCCACTTCGCCTGCACCGGCTGGCGCCACACGGCCTTGTACTCTTGCAGATCGCGCTTCGTGATGAGACCGTTGCCCTTCATCGCGGCGGCGATGAGGTCGGCGGTCTTGCCGTCGTAGAAGTCTTTCGCGCCCTGGTTCGCGATGCGCGTGAGCACGTTGGCGAGGTCGGGCTGCCTGAACGTCGCGCCCTCTTTCATGTCGCCGAAATACTGGTCGAAGTTGGTCTTGCCGCCAAATTCCTTCGACGCGTCCTCGCGGCGTTTGGCCAGTTGCTCGTCGACCACAAAGCCGTTGCGCGCATACGCGATGGCCGGCGCGAGCACCTGCTTCCACGACAGCTTGCCGAAGCGCTTCTGCGCTTCCCACATGCCTTCGACGGTGCCCGGCACGCCCACGGCGTCATAGCCGTACAGGCTCTTGCCCGGAATCACGTTGCCCTTGTCGTCGAGATACATCGTGCGCGTGGCGGCCAGCGGCGCGCGCTCGCGGTAATCGAGGAAATACGGCTTGCCGTTGACGTAGAGCGTCATGAAACCGCCGCCGCCGATATTGCCCGCTTCCGGATACGTGACGGCCAGCGTGAACGCGATGGCCACCGCCGCATCCACGGCGTTGCCGCCTTCCTTGAAGACCTGCTCGGCGGCGGCCGAGGCGTACTTGTCCGCGACGGCCACGGCCGAGGCGTTCAGAACGGCGGGACGGTGCAGCGTGTCTTTCGCGTAGGCGGGAGCGACTTCGAGAAAGCCCGCGGACAGCGCGGAAAGCGAAACCAGTGCGAGAGCGGCAGCGGAAATTTTCGTTTTTTCAACCAGCTTCATTGAGTGCGTCCTCCATGATTCGGTTTATCGACCTGCCTTGGCCTTATAGCACGGCCGTTATTCCCGTGCGATCAGGCCATGCGCGGATACCGCCGCCGCGTGCGCTCGCGGCTGCGGCTGCGGCTGCGTCAAGCCTTGCCGCGGCGCCCGCGCGCGATTTCGTCGCCGGCATTGGCGGGCAGGCGCATCGTCACGGGAATCGACGCGACCGAAAACAGCCCGACCACGAGGAACGCCGGCCAGAAGTCGGACCAGACGATGGTGGCGTGCCCTTGCAGCCGATGCGAAATTTGCAGCACGATGCCCGCGATCGTCACGCCCAAGCCGAGCGAAACCTGCTGGATCACGCTCGCCACGCTCGTGGCGCGGCCGATGTCGCGCGTGGGAATGTCGGCGTAAGCGAGCGAATTGAGGCCCGTGAACTGAAGCGACGGAAAGAGGCCGCCCGCCAGCACGATGAGCCAGATGAGCCACACCGGCATGCCCGGCGAAAACGCGCCGCAAATGGCGATGGCGCCGCCCGCGAACAGCGCGTTGACGATCAGCGTATGGCGAAAGCCGAAGCGCCCGAGCACGCGCGACACGATCGCCTTCATGAAGATCGAGCCGAACGCCGACGCGCAGGTGATCGCGCCCGAGGCGAACGCCGTCATGCCGAGCCCTTCCTGCAACGCGAGCGGCAGCAGGAACGGCACCGCGCCCAGCCCGATGCGAAACAGCGAGCCGCCCGCCACGCTCGCGTTGAAACTCGGAATGCGCAGGAACCTGAGGTCGAGCACGGGGCGTTCGACGCGTTGCGCATAAAACCAGTAAGCGATCAGCAAGAGCGCGCCCGTCAGGCACATCGTGGCCGCGTTCGCGTTGGACACAAGCTCGCCGCCCACGAGCGAAAGCCCGAGCATGAACAGCGACGCGCCGCCCGCCGAAAGCACGAAGCCGATCCAGTCAAGCCGCCCCGGATGCTCCTCGTGCATGTTCGCGATATGCCGGTTGGCGAGCCAGATGCCGAGCACGCCGATCGGGATATTGACGAAGAAGATGAGCCGCCAGTGCAGATACGTGGTGATGAAGCCGCCCAGCGGCGGCCCGACCACGGGCCCGAGCAGCGCGGGCACGGTCAGATAGTTGACGGCGCGAATGAAGTCCGACTTCGGCAGCGAGCGGAAGATGATGATGCGCCCGACCGGCACCATCATCGCGCCGCCGATGCCTTGCACGAAGCGCGCGAGCACGAACATTTCGAGCGAGCGCGAAGCCGCGCACAAGAGCGAGCCTGCCATGAAGATGCCGATGGCCGTGCGGAACACGTTGCGCGAGCCGAAACGGTCCGCCACCCAGCCGCAGATCGGAATGAACACGCCCAGGCCGATCACGTAACTCGTGACGGCAAGTTTGAGCGTAATGGGGTCCTGGCCGAGATCGCGGGCCAGCGCGGGCAGCGAAGTGACGATGACCGTTGCGTCCACGTTCTCCATGAACATCGAGCACGCAACGATGAGCGGAACGATGAAGGCGCCGAGGGCAAGAGGCATGGGCAGGAACGACGATCAGCGCGGCTGAAGGCGTAAAGCCGCCATTATGGCACCCTGTTGCGGATAACGCATTTTCGGCAACAGATGAAGCGAAACGCCGCCGCGCCCTGCCCCGCGCCCGCGCATGAAAAAAGCCGCGAAATCCCGTGGAATTCGCGGCTTTTTCAGAGCGATGACGACGCGACGCCCGGCGCTTATTCCGCCGTCTGGCTCACGCGGCTCACGACCGGACGCAATTGCGGCAGCACCTGTTCGGCGGCGCGCGTGACGTCGTTCGGGAAGTCGATCTCGATCCACGGCGCACCCGTGACGTCGGCCGTTTCGAACTCGTTGCCGCGTTCGAGCAGCAGGTCGCGCAGCGCTTCCTCGTGCGGCAGGTTCGCGCGGCCCGAATCGACATAACCCGCGACGATCTCCGCGAAGCGGCGCGCCGTGGCTTCGTTCAGGCGGAAGAAACCCACCGATTCACCGATCGTGTCGTACTGCAAGCCAACCGCGAGCTGCTTGCGCAGTTCGACGGGCACGCCGTCGCGCAGGCAAAGCTTCACGGGCTCGTCGCCGGCTTCGAAGTCGCGGTCGATCAGCAAGCGGTTCGCGGGCGCCTCGCCCGCCACCAGCGGCGCGAACACGCGTTCGTCATAGAGCACGTCGGCGTCCATCAGCAGCACGTCGCCGCCACGCACCATTGCTTCGGCCGTGCGATGCACCGTGAGCACGCTGCCCAGATCAAAGCGCGGATTCATCACCACTTCGACCTTGTACGGCCAGTTGATGCGCTTGAGTTCGGCTTCGACAAGCTCAGGCTGGAACCCGAGCGCGAGCACGACCTCCGTGACGCCCGCCGCTTCCAGCAGTTGCAGATGGCGTTCGAGCAGCGTCACGCCCTCGAATTGCAGCAGACATTTCGGAAACTGTTCTCCAGCGCGTTGCTGAAGGCGCAGGCCGAGGCCTGCCGCGAGAATGATGGCGCGCATGCGCAAGCTTTCCTTGGGAAATGAAGTCAATCGGCGATTTCGACAGCGGGCACGCGCAGGGCGCGCCGGCGTTGCCAGCGACGTTCGCTGAAATGCAGGTACAGCAGGCCCGGCAAGCCGAGCACGAGTTCGCGCGCGCGCTTGGCGAGCGAAAGCGCGAGCGCCGCCTCGGGCGGCAGACCGACGAGCGGCGCGAGCAGCAGATAACCGCCCTCCTGCACGCCGAGCGAGCCCGGAATCGCGAAGGCGGCGCCGCGAATGGCCTGGCCGATGCTTTCGAGCAGCAGCGCGTCGACCCAGCCCACGGGATGACCGAGGAAACGCAGCGCGAGCCACACTTCGGCCGTGCCCGCGAGCCAGCCCGCGAGACTCAGCACGAAGCTCGCGGCGGCGCGGCCGCGTTCCTGGTAGAGCGATTTGACGGAAGCGTCGATGGCGTCGGCGCGCGTGGCGAGCGCGGACCAGTCGCGCTTGGCGAAAAGTTTCTGCGCGACACGCAGCAGCCGCCCGAACAACCCGCGACGCTGCGCGACGTAGAACAGCGCAATCATGGCGCCGAGCACGAGCGTGGCGATGGCCGCCGCAAGACCGAGATCGCGCGGCGCGCCGTTCGCCGCGTAGGCGGAAAAAAGCGCGATGCCGAACACGGCGAACACGATTTGCGCGACCGCCTGCAAAGTGGTGCTGACGGTGATGGCCGCCGCCGCGTCGCGCATCGCCATGCCGCGCTGCGCAAGCTGGCGCACCATCGCCACCGGGCCGCCGATCTGACCGGCCGGCAGCAGACTGTTGACGGCCTCGCCGCTCCAGCGCGCCAGCAGCGCGTGACGTTGATCGAGGCGCTCGCCCTTGCGAAACAGCACGGCGATCGCGCCGGCGTCCAGTGCGAGCGGCACGACGTGAAATGCCGCCACCAGCGCGAGGCCCCAGCCCGCGACCGCGAGCGTGCCCGTCACCGAGCCGAAGCCCTGCCACGCGAGCAAGGCGACAAAAAGCGCCGTGCCGATAGAGAGCAACAGAATGGCGGCGCGACTCACCCCTTCGCTCCCAGCGCCTTGCGGAACACCTGGCGGAAACCGAAGTACGCAACCGCGTCCTTCATGTTGGAGATGAACCGGCGCCACGGGCGCATGTTCGGGTTCGTCACGTATTCGAGCGTGAGCGAGACGCGCATTTCGCCTTCGAGGCTGGGCGTCACGCGATGGCGCAGCTTGTCGCCGTCGAACACGATGAGCGCGCCGGGCGGATACTGCACCGAGCCGGGCACGTCGGCCTTGCCCGGGTCTTTGGTATGCAATTCGTAGTCGAGCTTGCACGACGATTCGTCGATCACGCCGAGCAGCACCGTGTAGCGGCGGCCGTCGTAATACGACGTGTCGTAGTGCCAGCCGATATGGTCTCCCGCGCGCATGTAGTAATAGAGCGCGTAGGCGTGCGGATCGTCTTGCGGCGAAAGCTGGAGCCGGTCGCCGGTGATCTTTTCCAGCCAGGCGATCAGTTGCGGCGAGCGATACAGTTCGGCGATATACGGCGCAAGGCGGTCGATGGTGTGACGGCTCACGCTGCCGCCCGCCTTGTGGCCGGGCAGGTAATTGCGATTGACTTCGGGCACCAGCGCGTTGGCCGCGTCGATCAACTGCTGCGTGGCGTCGGCGGGCAAAAAGTCGGAGAGATACAGGAACGAGCCCTGATTTTGATACTCGCTACGCAGCTTGCCCGTATCGAGCGGGCTGATCGCGCGCGCCACCGCGCCTTCGGCGTCGCCTTTCGCGGCGGCCGTTGCGGACATTAAAGCGTGTTGTTCTTCTGTTTGCACATTCATCGGCTAATCCACACCTGACTGGTTTCCTTGCCGGGGCGCGCGCGGCGCGTCACCCGCCGGTAATCGAGCACGACCCAGGCCGCGAACAGCGGCGCCCCGATCGACGCCGCGATGATGAACGGCGAGACAACGCCCGTCAGCGTGACAAGAGGTAGCAGATACAACACGTCCTCGGTCTCGAAACCGCCGACGAACGCTTGCTGCGTGCCCGCCTTGCCGGCCATTTCCTCGATGCGCATGCGCAGGTAGAAGATCACCGCAACCGCGACGCCCGCAACGGCGCCGAGCACCGCCGGCGGCACGCGCCATTCGGCGCCTGTTCCCGCAACCTGCACGCCTAGGCCATAGCCCATGCCGAAGAAGAGGCCGATGGTGGTGAGCGCGTCGGCGGCAAGATCGTAAAAATGACCGATACGGCTCGTCTTGCCGCTGATGCGCGCCAGTTCGCCGTCCGTGTGATCGACGAAATTCGACAATACGATCAGAAACGCGCCGATATTGGCATGCGCAAAACCGCCGTGAGCCAGATAACATGCGCCGGCAATGCCGATCAGCAGCCGCAGCGTGGTGAGGTGGTTCGGGCTAATGCGGGTGGGGACGAGCGGAGTCACGAGCCAGCGCGCGGCACGGCCGTCCCACGTGCGCGGCAACGGCACGGATCGCGGGGCCGCTTTTTCGGGTTGGTCTTTTCCAGTCATAACCGGGAAATAATATACGGCTTCTGGAAAACTTGCAGATTTTCCAGCATTTTTAAGAAAAGCTTTCGGCACTATTTGCCGCGACGCAGCAGGCGAAAACGGCGGAACGCGCGTAGAGTGCTCGCTTTGCATCGACTTACAAAAAAGCGCTGCCGGACTCCGGCACCCAGCGCACGCACTTTTCGCCCTGAAACTCGATGAAACGGTCTTCTTTCGCCGCCCTTCTGCTTTTTGCATCGCCGCTTTTTGCTTCGCACGCGCACGCCGCGGCGCTCGACGAAGCCCTCACCTGCAAGGAAAACGCGCATGCGTTCATTTCCGACCTCATCGACCGGAAGCTGATCGACGCCAACCCCATGCGCGTGGAAAGCAACTCGATCAACGCGTTCTGGCCCGCGCACGGTCAGAAGATGACGGCTTACGGCTTCAGCGTGTTCGCGATCGTCGGGTTCCAGCAGGACGATCCGCTCTTTCGTACCGGCGACGGCAAGCCGATCGCGCCCTCGGCCTACGGCGCCGTGGTGGTCGGCACGCAAAGCCGGGTGCAGGCGGCGCTCACGGCGGCGGGCAACAACGCCATCGTTCATCATGCAGGTCCGCTGCTGACGGCCATCTTCTGCCAGCAGGACTAGCCAGACGGCTTACTCCACGCGCCCGAAACCGCCTTCGGCCCACGCCTGCGCGCGCGCCTTCGTCAGCTTGAAGTTCGGTGCGACGCGCACCTGCGCGATGCGCTCGCCGAACGCGTCGAGCGCGCTGAGCAGCGCATAGGGTTCATACTCGTCCGGAACGATATCGAGCGTCACTTCCACGTCGCCCTCGCCGGTTTCCACGCTCATGCGCTTGTGCAGTTGCGCGTGAAGCTGCTGCTCATGGCGGCGCAGCACTTCCGACGCGGTTTTCACGAGCGTATTGAACGCGGAGGTATCGAGCGGCTTCGGATTCTTCTTGTCGCGCCCCATGGTCCACGGGCCGACCAGCGCGGGTTCGGGCTCGCCGTCCTTGATCATGGCGACGGCCCAGCCGTCGTCGTCCTCGTTCTTGATGACGCGCGCGGTCCAGCCGTCCTTATGCCACAGACGCGGCTCCTGAATCACCTCGGCGTCGTCGGGTGAAAAGTCGGCGGCCGGGTCGGTTGCGGGCGAAGAGTCGGTCATGGCGGGTTCCATCGGTTCTTGCGGGTGCCCGTGAACGGGCAAACCGGTGATTTTACCCGTGTCGCGGCGCGCACCGGCCGCGTCCGCGCTTTGCGCGCTCGAACGCGTCCTCTCGCAAAATCCTTGTGCCGCGAGGTCCGATTTTATCGTTGCTAATTCTGGAAGAGAGTTTTTCGCACTGACGGATTATCGCGATGCTTATTCGTCGACGGTAAAAAAAACGCGGCCCGCAAGCCGCGTAAAAACAGATGAAAAAGACCGCCCTTGGTCGAGGGCTAAGCGTATTTTAATGCCGCCGCGCCCGCCGGTTCAAACCATAATCTGGAACAGTACCTTTCGGAAAACGGCGCGATGCGCGCTTGAAAAAGCGTAGCGAATTGCGCTATAGCCCGCCCAGCGAGGCTTTGATGCAGCGGCACGAGCAAGCAACGAACAGGCGTGCTGTCACACTTTGGCACACCTTTTAATTAATTTTAAAATCGTCTTTTCGGCGGAAAATTACGATTATTAATGACGATAACGAAAATTAAAACGATGCGTCATTGCGATTGCCGGAGCAAATTGTTTATCCGCGAGATCTACACGTCACTTGAATCAATGATCACGAGCCGTACGACGCACCGAAGCTCCACGCGCGCCTGTTCGCGAAACCATTGGCGCCATTGCTGAAACCGTAGACGCCGCCGAACTGAAAGCACGAGTCATTCACGCTCGCGTCCTTGGCGCCGTTCTTTCTTGATCGAATACGTCTGGGCGAGGTTGTCGTTGCCATCGGCGAGAGGTAACCGACCATCGAATCGGGCACCGTCACGGGCAACGGCAACAATAGCCCGAAGTGGCACACAATCGTGCTCGGCAGCAACTACGCGTTCAGCACGCGTCGGGCAACCTCGGTTGTGGCGATGGCGGCGCGGGCATCTCGAACGTCGCGGCCATCAACATGCTCTCGCCTTCGTCGACGAACAACCACATCGCGGCGACGGTCGGCCTACGGCACCGCTTCCAACTCGCGACCGCCTGGAAAGTTCGCGGCTTCGAATCGGCTTTCGAATGCGGCTTTCAATTGACGAGCATTCCGTCGATTCGAACCCCGGCAGGCGGCACGGTGCCACCGCCGCCGTTCCCTTTGAGTAACGCGCGCGCATCATGAGTGCGTATGTTTTTCTCTTTATACGATCGGCAACGTCGCGCGATATTAACCGCCCTGTTGCATCTTTTTACGTCTGCATGAACCGCGGACGCGCATAGCGTGCGTATACTCGTCGGCACATTTCGTCGCATGCCGTCCGTATCTGTCACGCCGCTCATGAAAAACTTCACGCAACGTTTTCTCGCTCTCGCGTCTCTCGCCCCGCTCGCACTCGTCGCCGCTTGCGGATCGTCGCCGCCTTCGGCTTCGAATGGCGAAACCATGATTTACGCGTCGTCGGCGCGCTCGGCGTCTTCGATCGCAAGCTGCCTCGAAGACCGCCTGCCGCGCGTGCGCACCGCGCGCGAGGGCGAAACCACACGCATGAGCGTGGGCTCGAGTTCGAACGCGTCGTACTTCGTCACGCTCACGCCGAGCGGTTACGGCGCGGTGATTCGCGTGGTACACGGCGCGGCCGAATCGAGCGATCCGCCCGAAGAAGCCATGCGCTTCGCCATCGCCCGCTGCACGACCTGACGCCGGCACACGCGGCGTGCAACGCTCGATGTTCGCGCGCCGCGTGAAGAAACGCATGTCGCCCCTGTCATAACGGCGACACATCTGCGAAGATTGCGCCCCCTCGACTTTCGTCTTCGCATCCTTCGCTTCATGGCCTCAGGCACCGCACATCACGCGACCGGTTGGGCGGCCGGCGTCATCGCCGCCGCCATCGTCACGCATCTGGGCGTCGACGGCCCGTGGCATCTCTATGCCGCCCTCGCCTTCGTGGCGGGCGTGGCGGGCGGTTCGGCGCCGGACTGGCTCGAAGTCGCGTGGTGGCGCAAGAAGCGGCGTCTCTGGGTCACGCATCGCACGCTCACGCATTGGGGCATCGGCTGGATCGCGCTGCTCTGGTGGTCGTATCGCCAACTCGGGCATCTTCCTCTGGCCGCGCCCGCGTTCGGTTTCGCGTGCGGCGGCGTGATCCATTTGCTTGCGGATTGGCCGAATCCGCTCGGCGTGCCGTGGGTCTTGCAGCGGCATTCGCTCAACTGGTGGCGCAGCGGGCGCTGCGATCTGATCGTGGTTGCCGCTTCCTGGATCGCGGCGTGGTTTTTCGCCGTGCATGGCGTGCCGCACGAGTGGTCGATCGACACGTGGTGCCGGTTCGTTTGAGCGCCGATTGAACCCGCCGCGAGCGTTGCGAATCGAACGTCGATTTCGAACGGCACTCGCACTCGAATCGTAATTAATCAGGTATCCGAAGCAATCGAATCGAGCGAAAACGATGAAACGGCGGCGCTGCCGTTTCATCGCAATGGGTGTTCAATAGGTGCGCGATAGGTGCGCGATTGGTTCGATAGATGCGCGCCAGGTGCCGATGTTGGCGCGCAAGCCGCGTTAGTGCCAGTCGCCCTGGCGATTCGATCCGCCTGCGCCGTTTCCGCGCCCGCCGCGATTGTCCTGCTGGGCGCGCGCGTTGCCGTTCCAGCCGCCGCCGTTCGAGGCGCGCCAGCTCGGAACGGAGCCGCCGTTCGCGGTTTGCTGCTGGCCCGGTGCCCGGCCCGGCGCCGGGCCTTGCGGCTGACCGGCTTGCGGACGCGGACCGCCGCCATAACCGCCTTGCGGCGCGGGGCGTCCGTGGCCATCGTCGTGCTGCCAGCGGCCGTCCGGGCGCGGCGGACGATCGCGTGAATCGCGGTGGCCGCCGACCACGCCGATATCGACAACGCCATACGCCGGCGCATAAACCGGCGCCGCGCCGTAAACGGGATAAGCAGGCTGCCCCGCGTAACCCTGGTCGTAATAGCCGGGCTGCGAGCCCGACTGCGCGTAACCTTGATCGTAATAACCCTGGCTGTAGTAGCCGTTGCCCGGACCCGGCCCGACCACGCAGCCCGCGAGCGAGCCGAGCGCGGCGACCGCCAGCAATCGTTTCAGCATGTTGAATTTCCCGTTCACTACGTAATCGCCGCCGTTCGCCGTCCAGCCGGCGCGCAACGACCTGTTTCGCCGGCATCTTACTGCAAGCTTGCTGACGGCGTTGAAGTTTGCGAACTTGCCGAATAGCGACGTGCCGCACGGCAATCGTCAATCGTCAATCGTCAATCGACCGATGAAAGAGCCGGAATCGTCGCACGGTGCGAATGCGCATGCCAGCAATGCAAAGCGCCGATTAACAAATCGACGGCAATACAGAGTCACGCTAATTAGTGCGGAAATGTTTTATATCGTTTAACGCTGGAAAACTCGCGCGAAAATAAAAAACGGCTTCCCCTGGAAGCCGCTGTGTTAATCGCTTCATACGCTACTTCATGCGTTAATCAGAGATGATGAACGCACTCCGCGCGGCCAATTCGATGACCGACGAGCAGACCGGCGTCATACGCCGACTCCAGCGCGCGGCCCACGTCGTCGGCGCTCAAGAGGTGAAGATCCACGGTGGGCTTGCCCGTCAGTTCGAAATTCTCGATGCCAAGGGTTCGTCGAGAAATCGCCAACAACAACTCAAGTCGCTCGTCATGCATTTTGTTCTCCCAGCTTGATCCACATCATTCGAGAACAATGATAAATATCAAAAGCTTGTGCGACGCGTGACGGACGGACGCACATCGAGGCTCTACTCCAATTTTCCTTGATTTAAAAGTTTAAAAACCGTCAAATTCTATCGCGATCAATCTTTAAATATCTTTAAATTTAATCGCTTGATTATCATCAATCAAGTTGCGCGACGACAAACCCCGCTTTCGAGCAGGCTCGCGCGCGGACCTGGCCGTTCGGCCAGGGTTTCCTACGCGCAACGCTTTGATATGATCGGAAACAATATGCGCGGCGGGAGCTGCGCCCGAGCCCGTTTTCCCTCGCCGCCCATGGACACCACGCTTTCCGCTTCCGCCAGCTCAGCGACCGCCGACCTCGGGCGACGCGTTCGCGCCGCGCGCGTCGCGCAAGACTTGACGCTCGACACGGCCAGCCGCCTGTGCGGCGTCTCGCGCTCCACGCTGTCGAAAGTCGAAAACGGGCTGATGTCGCCCACGTTCGACGTGTTGCAGAAGATAGTCGGCGGCTTGCGCATCGACCTTGCGGAATTGTTCGGCACCACGCCCAAGCTCAACGCGAGCGGCCGTCGCGCGCTCACGCGCAGCGGCGCCGGTCAGCGCCACGCGTATCGCGGCTATCAGATGGAACTGCTCGCCACCGACCTCGCGCACAAGGCCATGCTGCCGTTCCGTATCCGCATTACGGCGCACTCGCTCGACGCGTTCGACGACTGGGGGCGCCACGAGGGCGAGGAATTCCTTTACGTAATCAGCGGCAGCGTTTGCCTGTATTCGGAGCTGTACGCGCCCACGCAACTCGAACCCGGCGACAGCCTGTATTTCGACAGCCGCACGGGCCACGCCGCCATTTCCACGAGCGAGGCTGACGCCGAAGTGCTGTGGATGGCCACCGGCGGAAACGTGCCCCCGTACAGCGCGGCCGGCGTGGAACCGCCTGCCGTATCGAAGTTGCCGCGCGCGAAATCCAGGCTTTCGACGCGGTAGTTTCAGCCGGAAGGTTCGGCGCGGCGCTTTTTCGTCGATGCAGCCGAACCCGCGCCCCCCGCACGCCGCACTTTCGAACCCGCCGCCGCGTCCGGCACGCTTTCGCGCTCGCACGCCGCACGCCGTACCGCCTCGATCAGCGCACGGCCAACGGGCGCCGGTTGCGTGTCGGTGCGCTGAATCAGGCCGACCGGCTCCTCGCCGCCCGCCGCCGGCAGAGGCAAACGCACGAGCGTGCCGCGCCGCAAGTCGTATTCGACAGCGCCGGCGGGCACGAACCACACCGCGTCGTTTTCCAGCGCCAGCGCGCGCCCGACCGACACCGAAAGCAACTCCACGAACGCCGAAAGCGGCAGCGCGCCCCAAGCGGCCAGCAAGCTGTCGGCGGCCTGACGAATCAGCGTGCCGAACGGCGGCAACACGAGCGGATAGGTCGCGAGTTGCGCCGGCAATCCCGCGCCCTGCGCGAGCGGATGCCCCGCGCGCACGACCACGGTTAGCGGCTCGTTGTACAACTGCTCGAAACTCAAGCCCACCATGCGCTCGGGATCGGCAACGCGGCCGATCGCAAAGCTGATCGCGCCGGTTTTCAGGCGTTCGAGCAATTCGGTGTTGGCCGCCGTCACGAGCCGCACGCTCACGCGCGGCCATTCGGGCGCGAAATGACGCAAGGCGGCGGGCAGCAGCGCCGTCGCCACGGTCGGCAGCACGCCGATATCGAGCGTCGCGGTCACGGCGCCTTCATCGCGCGCGAGCAGGGCCACGCCCTGACGCAACGCGCTCACACATGCGCTCGCGTGCGGCATGAAAAGCTGGCCTTCTCGCGTTGGCACCGCGCCGTGCCGGCCGCGCTCGAACAGGCGCACGCCCAGAATCTGCTCGAGTTCGGCGATCGTTTTCGACACTGCGGGCTGCGTGACCGAAAGGCTTTCGGCCGCCTGCTGCACGCTGCCGATCTGCGCGACGGCCAGAAAGCATTGGAGATGGCGAAACTTCACGCGAGCGTCGGCAAGCCGGTTTTGCATAACGATCCGTTATACGAGATACGAGAAAACGTCATTTTGCATAACTTTTCGCTTTGGATAAAGTGACTGCGTCGGCTCGCCGCGCTCCCTGCCACGCAGACCGCTTTCCGCGCCGCGCTTTTCCCCACAATTCATCAGGAGACAACCCCATGGACGAGTCCATCCTGTCGCCGCGCGACTTCGACTCGCACCCCGCGTACGTGCATCCACCGTACCGGTCGTCGGTCAAACGCGGCCCCACGCTGCCGCTCATTCCGCTCAGGGAAAAACTGCGCAACCAGCACGCGCCGGTGTACGGCACCGACGACCTCGGCAAGCTCGACAACGACCTCACACGCAACGCGGCCGTCAACGGCGAACCGCTCGGCGAGCGCATCATCGTGACGGGCCGTGTGCTCGACGAAGGCGGCAGGCCGGTGCGCAACACGCTCGTCGAAATCTGGCAGGCGAACGCCGCCGGGCGCTATGTCCACAAGGTCGACCAGCACGACGCGCCGCTCGACCCGAACTTCCTCGGCGCGGGCCGCACGATCACCGACAGCGACGGCCGCTATCGCTTCCTGACGATCAAGCCGGGCGCGTACCCGTGGGGCAATCACCCGAACGCCTGGCGCCCGAACCACATCCACTTCTCGCTGTTCGGCGACTACTTCGGCTCGCGGCTCGTCACGCAGATGTATTTCCCCGGCGACCCGCTGCTCGCGTTCGACCCGATCTTCCAGGGCACGCCCGAGGACGCGCGCGACCGCATGATCTCGCGCTTTTCGCTCGACATCACCGAGGAAAGCTACGCGCTCGGCTACGAATTCGACATCGTGCTGCGCGGCCCGAACCAAACCCCCACGGAGCGTTGAACCATGGCACTCAAGGAAACGCCCTCGCAAACCGTCGGCCCGTATTTCGCCTACGGGCTTTGCCCGCAGCAATACAACTTCGACTTCAAGAGCCTGTTTACGCCCGACGTCGTGGAGCCGGAAGCCGAAGGCGAGCACATCACGCTGATGGGCCGCGTGTTCGACGGCGACGGCAAGGCCGTGTTCGACGCGATGCTCGAATTCTCGCAAGTCGATGCCAACGGCCGCTTCCCGGCCTCTCGCGAGGACATCGCGCAAAGCGGTTTTCGCGGCTTCGCGCGCGTGGGCACCGGCACCGACCCGCATGAGCGCTTTGTCGTGCGCACCGTCAAGCCCGGCCGCGAGAATGCCGGCGAAGCGCCGCACATCAACGTGATCGTGATGATGCGAGGCATGCTCACGCACGCCTTCACGCGCATCTATTTCGATGACGAAGCGGCCGCCAACGCCGAGGACGCGGTGCTGTGCGCCGTGCCCGCCGGGCGCCGCGAGACGCTCGTCGCGCGCCGCAGCGAGCAGAACGGCAACGTGATCTACACGTTCGACATCCACATGCAGGGCGCACGCGAAACGGTGTTCTTCGACGTTTGAATTCGCGAGCGTGGCCGCGCCGGGCCGTTCATTGCGCTGAACTTTCACACGGCTTTCATGAACGTGCCCTAAGATCGCCTTGCTGCGATCTGATCGCGGAACTCCGAGCTGTACCTTGCGAAGCCTGCCTTGCCGCAGGCTTTTTTTCGCTGAATCCGGCAACGTCTACCGAATATCAGCCGAGCGGGCGCACGCCGATCAACAAGCCGTGCAGCCAGAACGCGAACACGGCCCACGCCACCAGCCCGATCACGACGACAATCGCATCGCGCGACGCCCGCCCGGGCGGATACACGACCCCCGCTTCGCGATCGCGGCGGTTTTCCACGCGCAATTCCGCGAGCGCCCACACGAGGAACACGAGAAACAGCACGACGTCGTTGAGCGTGCCGTTGGCGAGCAGATGCGCGAAGGCCCAGAGCGCCACGCCGCTCACGAACGGCTGGCCGAGCGCGCGTTTGAAGTGATTGCCGGGCACATAAGCGGCCACGATCATGATGAAGGCGACGGCGGTGAGCAGCGCGGTCACGTGCGCCATCCAGAACGGCGGTGCCCACAGCGGCACCGGATAGCGCCGCGACAGGCCATAGCCATACACGACGAGCACAATGCCGATGATCGACAGCAGCGCGAACGCGCCGCGCCACGCTTGCGGCCCGAGGCGCTCGATCTGCGCCGCACGCCAGCGCGGCGCGGCGACCCGTATCGAATGCACGCCGATGAAAATCACGAGGCCCAGCACGAGCAAACCCATCGCAACCTCCTGCCGCAGCAAGCATGGAATGGGCGAGATTGTCGCGCAGCTTTTTCGTGCGGCCAACCGTTGAAATCAAAAAGCCTGACTAATCCGCGCAATGGCATTGCCGGACGCGCATAGGCGCATAGCAATACCCGCGAACGCGACACGCGAATGTCGGCAAAAAAGCAGCGTAAATCGGGGCAAGCAGGGCGCACGCCCGAGATAACGAAGCGCAATTAATACCGGCTTCGCACCGAAAGGCAATTTAAATCCGCGCTGAAAAAATGCAATGCGCGGAGCAATAACGGCATAAGCGGCGGCAGGTGCCGCGCACCGTCGAATCAATACGCCAGGCACAATACCGGCGCGGCCGGGCGTACCGCGGGGTTAGCAGCGAAAATGCTCGATATCCTGGCCCGCATGCTTATAACGCAATAGCCACGTCGGCATGTCGCCTTCGCCATTCCATGTATTGCCGTATGCGTCGCGGTACTTCGGTAGTTTTTCGCTTTCTGCAATGAACGCTTCTAGCTCTTCGAGCGTAATGGCGTACTCTTCCATGCGGCGTTTAATCCACACGATGAGCCGTTCGCGCGCCTCTCCGTCGAGGTCGAACATCGGTTAATTCCTCTCGCTTCGTCAAGGGCAAAACGCCGACGCTACGTGTGGCATCGAATCGAATTCCCTGAAAAGACAAAGGCTTCGCGATCAGATTTGGCGAAGCCTTGCTGCACTGATGAGGTAGCCCGGGCGTGAAACGCTGGGCCGGTTCGGAGGGGATGGTGGTCCGCTGCTCCGCTCGCCAGACTCGACCGCTACGGTGAGCGATCCCTTGCTGCAAGCGGAACCCATAATACCTTGCGCTTGCCGCCCAGATCAAGCGGTTTCAAGGCGGCGCGGGGCTTTGCGGGCATTTGCCTGGCATAAACCAGACAGACGCGCTGACCGCAAAGCCCGCACGAAGGCGGCGCGAACCTCGGCCGCCGTCAGCTCGCCGCGCGCCGCCGCGCAGCCGGCTTGCGCTCGCCACTTCCTGCTTCAGCCGCTTCAGCCGCTGCTTCGGCCGCTTCGGCGTCGCGCGTTTCCGCTTCGCTCGCTTCGGCTCCGCCCGCCGCCGCCAACGCGGCCGCCGCCTCGCCGGGCTTGCGCGAGAGCACGGGCGCGAGCGCCGCCCCCGTGTGGCTCGCGGCCACCTTCACGAGCGCTTCGGGATCGGCGGCGGCCACGATCGTGCCGCCGCCCACGCCGCCTTCCGGGCCGAGGTCGATGATCCAGTCGGCTTCGGCGATCACGTCGAGATCGTGCTCGATCACCACCACGCTATGGCCCGCGTCCGCGAGCCGGTGCAGCACGCGAATCAGGCGCGCGACGTCGGCCATGTGCAGGCCCACGGTCGGCTCGTCGAGCACGTAGAGCGTGTGCGGCGCCTTCTGCCCGCGCCGGGTGATGTCGTCGCGCACCTTGGAAAGCTCGGTGACGAGCTTGATGCGCTGCGCCTCGCCGCCCGAAAGCGTCGGCGAAGGCTGGCCGAGCGTCAGATAACCGAGCCCCACGTCCTTCATCAATTGCAGCGGGTGCGCGATGCTCGTCATCGACGCGAAGAATTCGACGGCCTCGTCGATCTCCATCGTCAGCACTTCGCCGATATTGCGCCCGCGCCACGTCACCGCGAGCGTTTCCGGGTTGAAGCGCTGGCCGTGGCACACATCGCACGGCACCTTCACGTCCGGCAAGAAGCTCATGCCGATGGTGCGCACGCCCTGGCCTTCGCACGCCGGGCAGCGGCCGTCGCCGGTATTGAACGAGAAACGCGAGGCGCTGTAGCCGCGTGCGCGCGCTTCGAGCGTGTCCGCGAACAGGCGGCGAATCGCGTCCCACACGCCGATGTACGTGGCCGGGCACGAGCGCGGCGTTTTTCCGATCGGCGTCTGATCGACTTCCAGCACGCGGTCGATGGTTTCCCATCCGGTAATCGAGTCGCAGCCTTGCCACGCATGCGCAACCTCGAGCTTCGGCTTGGCCGCCGTGCGCGCGAGCACGCTGGAACGGCGCTCCGCCGCGCTGGGCGCGCTGTCCTTCGCGGCCTTGCGCGCGCGCCGCACCGCCGGCGACGAGAGCACCGAGCGCCCCACCGCGTCGAGCAGGTTCGAAAGCAGCACGTCGCGCGCGAGCGTGGACTTGCCCGAACCGCTCACGCCCGTGACGGCGACAAGACGGCCCAGCGGAATCCGCGCCGTCACGTTGCGCAGATTATGCAGCTTGCCGCCATGCACCGTGATCCATTGCTCGGGCACGGCTTCGCGGTTCGCGCGCGCGGGCTTCACTTCGCGGCGCGGTTGCAGCGGATGCACGATCGGGTGCGCGAGATAGCGGCCCGTGAGCGAATCGGCCTGCGCCGCGAGATCGGCAACCTTGCCTTGCGCCACGACGCGTCCGCCGCGCTTGCCCGCGCTCGGCCCGATGTCGATGATGTGATCCGCGCGGCGGATCGTGTCTTCGTCGTGCTCCACGACCACGAGCGTGTTGCCCTTGTCGTTGAGGCTGCGCAGCGCGTTGAGCAGGATTTGGTTGTCGCGCGGATGCAAACCGATGGTCGGTTCGTCGAGCACGTAGCACACGCCTTGCAGATTGCTGCCGAGCTGCGCCGCAAGACGAATGCGCTGCGCCTCGCCGCCCGACAAACTGGGCGCGGCGCGGTCGAGGCTCAGATAACCGAGGCCGACTTCTTCGAGGAACTGCAAGCGGCTGCGGATTTCGCTCACCACGTCGCGAGCGATTTGCGCGTCGCGGCCGTTGAACTTGAGCGAGTCGACCCAGCCGCGCGTTTCGGCGACGGTCCATTGCGCCACGTCCGTGATCGCCTGCGCGTCGAACGTGACGGCGCGCGCAACCGGGTTCAGACGCGTGCCGCCGCAATCGTGGCACGGCTCGTCGATCATGCCGTCGGGCTCCTGCTCCTCGGAAGGCAGCGTTTGCTCGCGGCCGCGATTGTCGTCGGCGACGATCGTGTCGTCGTAGGCCGCGCGCTGCTCGCGTGTGAGCGCGAGGCCCGTGCCCACGCAGCTCGTACACCAGCCATGCTTGCTGTTGTACGAGAACATGCGCGGATCGAGTTCCGGGTAGCTCGTGCCGCAAACCGGACACGCGCGCCGCGTCGAAAGCACCTTCACCTCGCCGATACGCGAGGTGGAATTGCCCTTGTCGATGGCGCGATCGAGCCCGTCGAGCGGCGCGAGCAAATGCACGATGCCCTTGCCCGCCTCGAGCGTGGCGGCGAGCATCGACCGCAATTGCGCCTCGTTTTCCGGCTCGATCACGAGATCGCCGACCGGCAGTTCGATGGTGTGCTCGCGGAAACGGTCGAGCTTCGGCCACGGCGCCACCGGCACGAATTCGCCGTCCACGCGCAAATGCGTGTTGCCGCGCGCCTTCGCCCATTTCGCGAGATCCGTGTACACGCCCTTGCGATTGACGACGAGCGGCGCGAGCAAGCCCACGTGCTGCCCGCGATGCTCGCGCAACAACTGCGCAACGATCGCATCCACGCTTTGCGACGTGACCGGCGTGCCGTCATGCACGCAATGCTGCACGCCGAGCTTCACGTAAAGCAGCCGCAGGAAGTGCCACACTTCCGACGTGGTGGCGACCGTGCTCTTGCGGCCGCCGCGCGACAGGCGCTGCTCGATGGCCACGGTCGGCGGAATGCCGTACACGGCATCCACTTCGGGGCGGCCCGCCGGCTGCACGATCGAGCGCGCATAAGCGTTGAGCGATTCGAGGTAGCGGCGCTGGCCTTCGTGGAAAAGAATGTCGAACGCGAGCGTCGACTTGCCCGAACCCGAAACGCCCGTGATTACGTTGAACCGGCCGTGCGGAATGTCGACGTCGAGCGCCTTGAGATTGTGCTCGCGCGCATTGACGATGCGCACCACGTCCTCGCCCTGCACTTCGCGGCGTGCCTGTGCGGCGCGCAATGCGCTTTGCAGCGCGACGCCCTCTTCTTCGGCGATCAATTCCGCGCCGCTGCCCAGCGCCGCTTCGTAGCGTTCGAGCGCGGCGCCCGTATGCGAGCGTTCGCACGCGATCACGTCCTCGGGCGTGCCCACGCACACCACTTCGCCGCCCGCGTCGCCGCCTTCGGGACCGAGGTCGACGAGCCAGTCGGCCGCGCGGATCACATCGAGATTGTGCTCGATCACGAGCAGCGAATTGCCGCCCGCGAGCAGCTTGGCGAACGCGCGCATGAGCTTGGCGATGTCGTCGAAATGCAAGCCCGTGGTCGGTTCGTCGAACATGAAAAGACGGCCGCCCACGGCCGTATTCTTGCCGCGCGACTGCGCCGTTTCGGCGAGATAGCCCGCGAGTTTCAGGCGCTGCGCCTCGCCGCCCGAAAGCGTGGGCACCGGCTGGCCGAGCTTGACGTATTCGAGGCCCACGTCGACGATAGGCTGAAGCACGCGCAATACTTCGGCATCCTCAGCAAAGCATTGCACCGCTTCGCTCACGGTGAGGTCGAGCACGTCGGCGACGGAAAGCGTGCGGCCCGCGCGCTCGATCTTCACTTCGAGCACTTCGGCGCGGTAGCGGCTGCCGTCGCAGTCGGGGCAACGCAGGTACACGTCGCTCAGGAACTGCATTTCGATGTGCTCGAAACCCGAGCCGCCGCAGGTCGGGCAACGCCCTTCGCCCGAGTTGAAGCTGAACATGCCCGCCGTGTAGCCGCGCTGCTTCGCGAGCGTGGCCTTGGCGAACAGCTTGCGGATTTCGTCGAACGCGCCCACGTAGCTCGCGGGATTCGAGCGCGCCGTCTTGCCGATCGGCGACTGATCGACGAACACGGCGTCGCTGATCTGCTCCGCGCCCGTGAGCTTGCGGAACGTGCCCGGCGTTTCCGTGGCCTTGCCGAGATGACGCGCGAGCGCCGGATACAGCACGTCCTGCACGAGCGTCGATTTCCCCGAGCCCGAAACGCCCGTCACGCACACGAGCCGTTGCAGCGGAAACTGCACGGTCACGTCGCGCAGATTGTGTTCGCTCGCGCCTTCCAGAACGAGATGCGGCGTGGCGGCATCGACGGGACGACGCTCCCAGTGCGACGCATCGGCCACGGCGCGATGGCCGCCGAGATACTCGCCCGTCAGCGTGCCCGCGGAGCGAATGTCGTTGGGCGTGCCGTCATAAACGATCGTGCCGCCGCGCTCGCCCGGCCCCGGTCCCATGTCGATGAGACGGTCCGCCGCGAGCATCACGGAGGGATCGTGCTCGACCACCACGAGCGTGTTGCCCGCGTCGCGCAAGCGCTGCATCGCTTCGACGATGCGGTTCAGGTCGCGCGGGTGCAGTCCGATGCTCGGCTCGTCGAGCACGAACAGCGTTTTCGTGAGCGACGTGCCCAGCGCGGTCGTGAGGTTGATGCGCTGCACTTCGCCGCCCGAAAGCGTGCGGCTTTGGCGGTCGAGCGTGAGATAGCCGAGGCCCACGTCGCAGAGATACTTCAGGCGCGTGCGCACTTCGGCGAGCAGCAGTTTCAGCGCGTCGTCGAGCAACGTTGAGGACAGCGAAAGATCGTCGAAGAAGCGGCGAATGCGCTCGATCGGCAACAGCATCACGTCGTGAACCGTGAGGCCGGGCAGCGCTTCGAGCTGCTTGCGCGACCAGTCCACGCCGTGCGGCAGAAAACGGCCGGAGGGTTCGAGCACTTCGTCGGCGTTTCGCTGCGTGCCGAGGCGCCACAGCAGCGACTCGGTCTTGAGCCGCGCGCCGCCGCACGTTTCGCACGGCGTATAGCTGCGATACTTCGACAGCAGCACGCGAATGTGCATCTTGTACGCCTTCGATTCCAGATACTGGAAGAAGCGCTTGACGCCATACCACTGCGATTGCCAGTTGCCCTTCCAGTCCGGCGCGCCGTCGATCACCCAGGCGCGCTGCGCTTCGGTGAGTTCGGCCCACGGCGTGTCGCGCGGCACGTCCGCCTTCGCGGCGTAGCGCATCAGGTCGTCCTGGCACTCCTTCCACGCGGGCGTTTGCAGCGGCTTGATCGCGCCGCCGCGCAGCGACTTGCGCTCGTCGGGAATGACGAGGCCCCAATCGACGCCGATCACGCGGCCGAAGCCGCGGCACGCGTCGCACGCGCCATACGCCGAATTGAACGAGAACAACGCCGGTTGCGGATCGGCGTAACGCAGGTCGCTGTCGGGGCAATGCAGGCCCGTGGAAAAGCGCCAGATTGACGGCGCCTTGGTGTCGGCGTCGATGTCGGCGTCAGGCAACACGTAGACGTTCACGCGTCCCGCGCCGCGCTTGAGCGACGCTTCGATCGCTTCGACCGCGCGGCTCTTTTCGACGTTCGAAATACGGAAACGATCGGCCACCACGTCGAGCAGCTTGCGCGTGCCTTCGGCGGTTTTCACTTCGCGCTGCGCCTGCACGCGCGTGTAGCCGCTCGCGGAAAGCCATTGCGCGACTTCCTCTTCGGTCGTCGTATCGGGCAACTCGACCGGAAACGTGACCACGAGCCGCGGATCGCCCGCCGCCGCCCGCGCCTGCAATTCGGCGTAGATCGTCTCGGGCGTGTCGTGCCGCACGGGCTGCGCCGTCACGCGATCGAACAGGTTCGCGGCGCGCGCATAGAGCAGCTTCAGATGGTCGTTCAGCTCGGTCATCGTGCCGACCGTCGAACGCGAGCTGCGCACGGGATTGGTCTGGTCGATGGCGATGGCGGGCGGCACGCCGTCCACGCGATCGACCTGCGGACGGTCCATGCGGTCGAGGAACTGGCGCGCGTAGGCGCTGAAGGTTTCGACGTAACGGCGCTGGCCTTCCGCGTAAAGCGTGTCGAAGACGAGACTCGATTTGCCCGAGCCGGACGGTCCGGTCACGACCGTCATTTCGCCGGTGTGCAGATCGAGATCGAGGTTTTTGAGGTTGTGCTGGCGGGCACCACGGATTCGGATGGATCGGTTTTCGCTCACTTGCGCTGGCATTCCGGCTGGATCACACGCGGTGGGGCCGGGCGGCGCGTTGTTTCGGCGCGGCCCGGAAACTTGTAGCGCTGCTCGCACCCCGTATTCCCGGCGCGGGCTGGCACTGATAGCCTAGGATTTTACTGTATATTTATACAGCACGCTGAGCGCCCGCCGAACACCCGTCAGGCGGCATTTCCGCCGCCTTGCGCGGCCTTCCACATGCCTTCGAACGCCCTTTCCATGCCGCGCGCGAAACGCTCGCCGTCCATCAGCGGCGAGGCTTCCATGCGCGCGCGCAACGTGGCGCGCAGCCTCGCGAGGCGCGGCAGATCGCTCGCCAGCGCGAGGGCCGCATCGACAAACGCGTCGTCGGAATGAGCGGCGAGTTCGGTCAGGCCAAGATTCGCGAGCTGGCTCAAACCGGCGCGGCCCGCGACCGTCGTTCCCACGCGCGTGACCACGGGCACGCCCATCCAGAGCGCGTCGAGCGAAGTCGTGTGGCCGTTGTACGGCAGCGTGTCGAGGCCGATGTCGATCTCGTGATAGCTGCGCAAATACGCGTCGCGCGCGCGAAACGGCACGAACCGCACGCGCGCCGTGCCGATGCCCGCGTGCGCCAGGCGCTGCGCGATGCGGCGGCGCGCAGCGCCTTCGGGCGCCATCAGCACGAGCCGCGCGGCGGGCAGGCGCGCTAACACGCGGGCCCACAAACCCAATGTCGCGTCGCTCAGTTTGCACGGATTGTTGAGGCTGCCGAACGTGACGTATCCAGCGCTTTCGGCGGGCAGCGAATTTACTTTGGCATACGAATCAAGCGCGTCATAGCACCAGAACGTGTCCGGCAAACGCCACGAGCGTTCGGTGTAATACGCATCGTACGATGGCGGGTCGAGATGCGCATCGGTGAGCCGCCAGTCGATGGCGTCGATGCCGGTCGTGCCCGGATAAGCGAGCCACGCGACCTGCACGGGCGCGGGATTGCGCGCGAACAGCAACGGCCGGCCATCGGCCATGTGCATCGTGAGATCGACAAGAATGTCGATGCCGTCCGCGCGAATCTTTTGCGCGAGCGCTTCGTCGTCGAGCGTGCGCACGTCGTGCCATGCGTCCACGTATTCGGCCAGACGCGCGGTGCGCGCATCGGGGCGCACGACGCTCGAATACGCGTGAATCTCGAAGCGCGCGCGGTCGTGATGCGCGAGCAGCGGCGTCATGAACAATGCCTGGCAATGCTCACGAAAATCCGCCGATACGTAGCCGATGCGCAAACGCCCTCCTCGCGCGGTCGTCGGCAAGCGGACCGCACGCAACGGCGCTTCATGCCGCGCCGACCAGCGGCGTGCTTCGTCGAGGATCACGCGCGCTTCGTCCGCCTGAAACGACAGCGCATACAGCAGGTTGCCATGCGCGATCACGTTGCCGGGATCGCTCGCCACGGCCCGGCGAAAGCAGGCGATGCCCTCGTCGAGATCGCCGCTGTCCTTGAGAACGTTGCCGAGATTGTTGAGCGTTGCCGAGCGCGACGGGTCGAGATCGAGCGCGCGGCGCAACAGCGCGTGCGCGTCGTCCAGACGGCCCAACGTGCGCAGCAGGTTCGCCGCGTTGTTATAGGCATCGACGAAATCGGGACGCGCGTGCATTGCCGTCTCATAGGCTTCTTGCGCCGCGCGATGCTCGCCGAGATCGCGCAACGCGTTGCCGAGGTTGTTGGCGGCTTCGGCGTGCGCGGAATCGAGCGCGAGGGCGCGGCGATACTGCGTTTGCGCTTCGCGCAAGCGGCCGAGCGCATGCAGCGCGACACCGTAGTTGTACGCGGCATGCGCCAGCTCCGGATCGGCCTGCACGGCGCGCGCGAGCAGCGGCGCGGCCTCGCCGGCGCGCTTGAGCCGCGTGAGCAGCACGCCCAGATTGACCAGCGCGGGCGCGTTGCCGGCGGCGCTCGCCGCCAATGCCGCGCGCAATGCCGCCAGCGCTTCGTCGTCGCGGCCTTGCGCTTGCAGCAGCGTGCCGAGGTTCGTGAGCGCATTGGCGTCGCCGGGTTGCGCCTCCAGCGCGCGCAGATACGCATCGTGAGCGGCATCGGCGTCGTCGAGCAACCGCAACGCGTTGCCGAGATTGTTCCAGGCGTCGGCGCGATTGGGCTCGCGCTCGACCACGGCGCGCCACGCCTCGGCGGCTTCGCCCAACGCGCCCTGCGCCTGCAACGCCGCGCCGAGCGCGAACCACAGATCGGCGGACGTCGCGTCTTCGTCGAGCAACGCGCGATAACCGCGCGCCGCCTCGGCCTCGCGCCCCGCCATCGCGTGCGCCTGCGCGAGCGCCTCACGATAGCGCCGATGGCCGGGCTCGACGGCGAGCGCGCGTTCGAGCCAGGCGATCGCTTCGGCGGGCGCGTGCTCCTGCAAGGCGATCACGGCCAGCCGGAACAGCGCCGCGGCGTGCGCGGGATCGCTCGCGAGCAGCGCCAGGTAAAGCTGGCGCGCGCCGGCGAGATCGCCCGCGAAATGGCGTTCGCTGGCGCGGTCGAATGACGGGTCGTTGGGCATCGGATCGAAGTTCGGGAACTGCTGCCGAGTTTAACGGCAAGCCGTGCCAAAACCTTTCGTCCGCATGCCGCCCAACGGCGGCGGTCAGCCCTTGTAGCGTTCCAGCCAGTGCGCGTACGGCGCAGGCAAGGTCCACGCGGCGCGCTCCACGCCCAGTTGCTGCGCGGCGAAGTACGGCCAATGCGGATTCGCGAGGTGCGCGCGGCCGACCATCACCAGATCGAGCTGCTCCGAAGCCACCGAGCGCTCGGCCAGTTCCGGCGTGCCGATACCCCACGCCGACGACACCGGCAGGCCGGTCGCGCGACGCACCTTCTGCGCGATCGGCGCGAGGAACGCGGGCGCCCAGGGAATCTGCGCGGTCGGCGTCGAGAAACCCACGCTCACGCTCAGCATGTCGAGCCCTTCGCGCTTGAAGTGCTTCGAGAGTTCGATCGACTCGGCGAGCGTTTCCTCGTCGCGGCCGTCGAATTCGATCACGCCGAAGCGCGCCGTCAACGGCAGATGCTCCGGCCAGACCTTGCGCACGGCGGCCAGCGTTTCCAGCAGGAAACGACTGCGGTTTTCGAGACTGCCGCCGTAGAGGTCGTCGCGCTGGTTCGCATGCGTCGAGAAGAAGCTCTGCCCGAGATAGCCGTGCGCGAAGTGCAGTTCGAGCCATTCGAAGCCGGCGTCGAGCGCGCGCTTCGCGGCGGCGACGAAGTCCTCGCGCACACGGGCGATGTCGTCGAGCGTCATCGCTTGCGGCACCTTCGGCAGATTCGCGCCGAACGCAATCGCGGACGGCGAAATGGTCTGCCAGCCGCGCGCGTCGCCCTCGGCGATGTGGTCGTCGCCTTCCCACGGACGGTTCGCGCTGGCTTTGCGGCCCGCATGCGCGATCTGGATGCCGGGCACCGCGCCCGCCGCCTTGATCGCCGCGACCGCGGGCTTGAACGCCTCGGCCTGCGCGTCGTTCCAGAGGCCCGTGCAGCCCGGCGTGATGCGGCCTTCCGGCGACACCGCCGTTGCCTCGACGATCACGAGGCCCGCGCCGCCGCGCGCGATCTGCGCGTAGTGGGCGTAATGCCAGTCGTTGATCACGCCGTCGACGGCCATGTACTGGCACATCGGCGGCACGGCGATGCGGTTGCGCAGAGACGCGCCCTTGAGCTTGAACGGTTCGAACAGTGCGGACATCAACAACTCCTTTGTGGGCGCAGGTCGCGCCAGGCGCGGCGTCTGCGCCGGTTAGCAAATCGGGATTTCCTTTCGGCAACGCACAAGCGGCTCAGCGCTGCGGCTCGCGCTCGCGGCGTTGCCAAAACGAAAAGAAGAGGGAAAACGGTCAGGCGCGACGCCGTTGCGCGAGCAGCGCACAGCACGGCGCAGCGAATTCATCGAGCCGGAAAGCGGCTTTTTTGCCCGTATCGCCGAGGTCTTCGTGCGAGGTCAAATCAATCGGTACCTTCATCGGCGTTCCTGTTTTCGACGAGAAGCGGCGTTTGCGCACCGCGTTCCCGACCGGCCTCGCGCCCCACAAAGGGGCATTATTAGACCGGTCGTCTAGTTCATTAACGCATCGTGGGCCGGATGAGACGCGGCGCTTTCCTTGTCGCGAAGCGCCGCTTCCCTACGCTGCTTGCCCTTAGCGATCCCCCGGCAGATTCAGCAACACGCAGGTCGTGGCCATCGCCGCGTCCAACGGCCGGCGGTCGCGGTGAATCTTTTCCAGCAGCGTGGCGCCGAGCCACAGTTGGTAGAGCGTGACGGCCGTGGTCGCGGCGTCGCTCACGCCCACGAGCGAGCCGTCCGCACGTCCTTCTTCGATGCAGGCCGCGATGCGCGTGATGATCGTGTCCGTGCCGCGCCGCAGGACCGCGCGCATCGGCTCGGAAAGATCGCTGACTTCCGCGCCCAGCTTGACCGCGAGGCACTTGCCCACGGGGTCGTCCGCGCACTGGACCGCGCGCCATTCTTCCCAGTAAGCGAGCAGCCGCTCGGCCGCGGTACCCGGAGCGCGCACCAGCATTTGCTCGAGCCGCTCGGCGTATTCGGCGAAATAGCAGGTGAGCAACGCTTCACCGAACGCTTCCTTCGAACCGAAATAGTGATAGAACGAGCCTTTGGGCACACCCGCCGCCGCGAGAATCTCGTTCAGACCCACGGCCGAAAACCCCTTGCCCAGCAAAATGGGCAAGGCGGTATCGAGGATGTGTTGCCGAACTTCGACGGCTGCCGCTGCGTTCATGGGTTGGCATGTTACCGGGCGATTAGACCAGTCGTCTAGTAAACCCACCCGTCGAGTAGTGGTTTTCCCTAATCCTCACCCCAGGAGACACGCCTCATGACGTCACGCACCCTGCTCTGTTACGGCGATTCCAACACGCACGGCACCAAGCCGCTCACGCTGCCCGGCGTGCTGGAGCGCTTCGGTTCCGCCGACCGCTGGCCCGGCGTGCTGCGCGAAACGCTCGGGCCGGGCTGGTCCGTCCTGGAGGAAGGCTTGCCGGGGCGCACCACGGTCCACGACGACCCTATCGACGGTCGTCACAAGAACGGCCTCGCCTATTTGCGGCCGTGCCTGGAAAGCCATCTGCCGATCGACATCGTCGTGCTGATGCTCGGCACCAACGACCTCAAGACGCGCTTTTCCGTGACGCCCGCCGATATCGCGAACTCGGCCGGCGTGCTGCTCGAAACGCTGGTCGCGTGCCGCGCGGGTCCGGGCGGCGCGACGCCGCACGTGCTGCTGATGTCGCCCGTGCCGATCGAGGAAACGGGTTTTCTCGGCGAAATCTTCGCGGGCGGCGCGAAAAAATCGCGGCTGCTCGCGCCGCTGTACGAGCGCATCGCGGTGAAATACGGCTCGGCGTTTCTCGACGCGGGCGAATTCGCGAGCGTGAGTCCGACCGACGGCATTCACTACGAAGCGCAACAGCATCACCGGCTCGGCAAGGCGGTCGCCGACGTGCTGCGGCAGCGCTTCGGCGCCTAGCCCGCGACGCGCGCGCCGATCCTCGCGCGCGCACTCGCACTCGCACCCGCACTCGCCAGCGCGCTCGCGCTCGCCCTCGCCGTCGCGCTCGCCAGCGCACTCGCACTCGCCAGCGCGGGCGCCCTCGCCCGATAACGCACGCATCGCCGCTATCGCCCTTCGCGCAAATGCGCGCGCCCAAAGAAAAACGCCGCCGGCCCGAAGGCGCGGCGGCGTTTTTTGTCGCGTGCGGCGCAAGGACCGCACGCGGGCACGACTCAGACGGCGCGCATCAGCGCGACATCATGTTCATGCTGACGTTGTGCATGACCCACAGCGTGCCGACGACGACGATCAGCACCGTCAACACCGTGAAGCCGAATGCGGTCACGTTCCAGCGCTGCCCCGACGACGTGTTCATATGCAGGAAGAACACGAGGTGAACGAGGATCTGCACGACGGCCAGCGCGGCCAGGCCGAGCAGCGCCGTTTCGCGCGAGAAACCGCCGTGGAGAACCAGCCAGAACGATGCGGCCGTGAGCACCACCGCCAGGACGAAACCTGCCAGATAGCTGCCGAAGCTGCCGTGGCTTTCTTCTTCGTGGATGGAATGAGCACTCATTTAGATCACGCTCGCAAGATAAACAAAGGAGAACACGCAAATCCAGACGATGTCCAGAAAGTGCCAGAAAAGGCTCAGGCACGACAGACGGCGGACTTCGCGTTCGCCGAGTTCCGGCGCCTTCAAGACCTGCACCATCAGGACAACCATCCAGATCATGCCCATCGTCACGTGCAGACCGTGAGTGGCCACCAGCGTGAAGAACGACGAGAGGAACGCGCTGCGTTGCGGACCGGCGCCCTCTTCGATCAGATGAGCGAACTCATGCAGTTCGAAGTACAGGAAGGTCGCGCCCAGCAGGAACGTGACCGCCAGCCAGAACAGCACCTGGCCGCTGCGCTTCTTGTGCGCGGCGATCATCGCGAAACCGTACGTGATCGACGAAAGCAGCAGGACGGCCGTTTCCATCGCGACACCGGGGATGTCGAACAGATCCTTGCCCGTCGGGCCGCCCGCGAACTGGTTCTGCATGACGGCGAACACGGCGAACAGCGAGCCGAACAAGATGCAGTCCGTCATCAGGTACAGCCAGAAGCCGAACACCGAATGTGACGGCGGGTGATCGTGGTGATCGTGCTCCGCGTGTGCGGCCACACTAGTATGCGTCGACATCAGTTGGCCTCCAGTGCTGCTTCAACCTTGCCACGGCGTTGCTTGTCTTCGAACGCCTTGACCAGTGCGCGATTGCGCATTTCCTCGTCTGCCCGAACCTTGGCGGCCGGGATGTAATAGCCTTCGTTCTTCTGGAAGCTGTAGCCGATCGCGGTGCCGAGAATACCGACGAAACCGACGATCATGAGCCACCAGATGTGCCAGATGCCAGCAAAGCCGAGCACCAGGCTGAAGAAGCCGATAAAGAGACCCGCGCTCGTGTTCGACGGCATGTGGATGTCGGTGTAATGCGTGTTCGCGACGTCCGGCGTCTCACGGCCCGTATCCTTCAGATGCTGGAACTCGTCGAGTTCCGTGACGTTCGGGATGACCGGGAAGTTGTAGACCGGCGGCGGCGACGACATCGACCATTCCAGCGTGCGGCCGCCCCACGGATCGCCCGTCAGGTCGCGGTTTTCCGGCAGGTTGCGGTCGCGGATCGACACGTAAAGCTGCAACAGTTGATGCGCGATGCCGATGGCCACGAGCACGGCGCCGACCCACGCGATGATCATCCACGGATGCCATGCGGGATTGTCGTAGTGGTTCAGACGGCGGGTGGCGCCCATGAAGCCCAGCACGTACAGCGGCGTAAAGGCGACGTAGAAACCGACGAGCCAGAACCAGAACGCGCGCTTGCCGAGCTTTTCGTCGAGCTTGAAGCCGAACGCCTTCGGGAACCAGTAGTTGAAGCCGGCCAGATAGCCGAACAGCACGCCGCCGATGATCACGTTGTGGAAGTGAGCGATCAGGAACAGCGAGTTGTGCAGCACGAAGTCCGCGCCCGGGATCGCCATCATCACGCCGGTCATGCCGCCGATGGTGAAGGTGACCATGAAGCCGAGCGTCCACAGGATCGGCGAGGTGAACTCGAGGCGGCCGCGGTAGATCGTGAACAGCCAGTTGAAGATCTTCACGCCCGTCGGGATCGCAATGATCATCGTCATGATGCCGAAGAACGCGTTGACGTCGGCGCCCGAACCCATCGTGAAGAAGTGGTGCAGCCACACGAGGAACGAGAGCACCATGATCGAGCAGGTCGCATACACCATGGTGGTGTAGCCGAACAGCGGCTTGCGCGCGTAGGTCGCGACGACTTCCGAGAAAATACCGAACGCCGGCAGGATCAGGATGTACACCTCGGGGTGACCCCATGCCCAGATCAGGTTCAGGTACAGCATGGCGTTGCCGCCCGCGTCGTTCGTGAAGAAGTGCGTGCCGACGTAGCGGTCGAGACCGAGCAGCGCGAGCGTGACAGTCAGGATCGGGAACGCGGCCATGATGAGCACGTTCGTACACAGCGCCGTCCACGTGAACACCGGCATCTTCATCAGCGTCATGCCGGGGGCACGCATCTTGATGATGGTGACGAAGAAGTTCACGCCGGTCAGCAGCGTGCCGACACCCGAAATCTGCAACGCCCACAAGTAGTAATCGACCCCGACGCCTGGACTGTACGCCAGCTCCGAAAGCGGCGGATACGCGAGCCAGCCGGTCATGGCGAACTCGCCCACGACGAGCGAGAGCATCAGCAGGATCGCGCCGACGGCGGTCATCCAGAACGACAGCGAGTTCAGGAACGGGAACGCGACGTCGCGCGCGCCGATCTGCAACGGCACCACGATGTTCATCAGGCCGACCATGAAGGCCATGGCCATGAAGAAGATCATGATGACGCCGTGCGCCGTGAAGATCTGGTCGTAGTGATGCGGCGGGAGATAGCCCGGCGCGTTGTACGCGAGCGCGAGCTGGGTGCGCATCATGATCGCGTCGGCGAAGCCGCGCAGCAGCATGATGAGGGCGAGGACAATGTACATCACGCCCAGACGCTTGTGGTCGACGCTCGTCAGCCACTCGGTCCACAGATATTTCCACTTACCGAGGTAAGTGATACCACCGAGCACGATGGCGCCGATGATCGCCATGCCGACCATCGTGCCGAGAATAATCGGCTCGTGATACGGAACGGCATCCAGTGTGAGTTTTCCGAACATTCCTGCTTACCCCTTGGTCACGCACGACGGGTCACTGAAATTCGTGACATGGCCGTTGTTGTACTTCGCGATGATATTCGTGAAGAGCTTCGGATCGACCGTCGAGAAGTACTCGACCGGCGCCTTCTCGCTCGGTTGCGAAACCGTCGAGTATTGATCCATCGACAGTTGCGTCGACGAGGCCTTCACCTTCTGAACCCATGCGTCGAAGTCCTGCTGGCTCGTGGCGAGGGTGCGGAACTTCATGTCCGAGAAGCCCTTGCCGCTGAAGTTCGCCGAAAGGCCGGCGTAATCGCCGGCGTGATCGGCGATCAGATGCAGACGCGTCTGCATGCCGGCCATGGCGTAGACCTGCGTGCCGAGTTGCGGAATGAAGAACGAGTTCATCACCGAGTCGGACGTAATGCTGAAGTTGACCGGCGTGCCGACCGGCAGCGCAAGCTGGTTCACCGTCGCGATGCCCAGATCCGGGTAGATGAACAGCCACTTCCAGTCGAGCGCGACCACTTCGACGTTGATCGGCTTGACGTTCGATTCGAGCGGCTTGTAAGGGTCCAGCTCGTGGGTGGTGCGCCACGTGAGCACGCCGAGGAACAGAATGATCAGCGTCGGGATCGTCCAGACCACGATTTCGATCGCCGTCGAGTGCGACCACTTGGGCGCATAGGCGGCGTTGCTGTTGGTCGCGCGGTAGCGGTACGCGAACCAGAGCGTCAGGACGATCACGGGGATCACCACGATCAGCATGGCCCAGGTGGAGGTCGCGATCAGCGACTTTTCCGCCATGCCCACGCTACCTTTGGGGTCGAGGACTTCCATGTTGCAACCGGAAAGGCATGTAACCAATCCGGCGCCCACGGGAAGCAATAACCTTTTCAAGGTTGTACTTTTCATCACGTTTGCCTGAATTTCATTCATTGAAATAGTTCCGGGCACATCCCCTCGACATCCGCCCAAAGGAAGCGCGCCCGCATCATACAGCCGCTTTGATATTTCGCAATCAATGAATGTGGAAAATGATCTTTGTCAAAACGCGATTGAGACACTTTGTCGCATGTGTTTGCGAGGTTTGCCGCGCCTCATAAACACACGCACACGATGAACTCAATCGGTGTTGACGCCGATCTCCCGCCGCGGCTTTTTTCCGAATCTTTCCGATTCGAAACCTTCCATACGCACCGAAGCGCCGCGCCGCCTTGCGGCGGCCGGCGCACCGGTTGCGTCGTCAATCTTCTGCTTGCTGCTCTTTGGCGCGCTTACGTCGGCGAATGCGCGGCACGAACGTCCGTGCCCGCGCGCACCGCCTCGGCGGACGCGCCTTCCTCGGCGGGCTGCTTGCTGCGGCCGGCCTGGGTGACGAGGTTCGCCGCCGAAAGCTCGATCGCGTCGGTGAAAGGCTTCGGATAGAGGCCCACACCCAGCACCAGCACCGCGAGCGACGTGAAGATCAGCGTTTCGCGACGGCCGATATCGGCCAGCTTCGCAACGCCCTTGTTCGCCACCGCGCCAAAGATCACGCGCTTGTACATCCACAGGGTGTACGCAGCGCTCAGAATGACGGTCGTCGCGGCGATCGCGCCGACCCAGAAGTTCACGCGGATCGCGCCCATGATGACCATGAACTCGCCCACGAAGCCCGACGTGCCCGGCAGGCCGAGGTTGGCCATGGCGAACAGCATCATGAAGGTGGCGTAGCGCGGCATCACGTTGACGACGCCGCCGTATGCCGAGATCGTGCGCGTTTTCGTGCGGTCGAACAGCACGCCGACGGAAAGCAGCAGCGCGCCCGAGACGAACCCGTACGAGATCATCTGGACGATCGCGCCTTCGGTGCCGATCTGGTTGAAGAGGAAGAGGCCCAGCGTGACGAGACCCATGTGGGCGACCGTCGAATACGCGAGCAGCTTGGTCATGTCCGTTTGCGCGAGCGCGAGCAGGCTCGAGTACACCACGGCCACGAGCGACAGCGTGATGATCGCCGGCGCGAAGAAGTGCGCGGCGTCCGGCGTGATCGGCAGCGTGAAGCGCAGGAAGCCGTAGCCGCCGAGCTTGAGCATGGCCATCAGCACGGTTGCGCCGGTGGGCGCTTCGAGGTGGACGTCGGGCAGCCAGGTGTGGAACGGCCACATCGGCACCTTGACCGCGAAGGCCGCGAAGAAGCCGACGAAAACCAGGATTTGCGGAACGAAGCCGAGCGTGAGGTTGTGCCACGCGGCCATGTCGAAGGTGTGCGCCTGGCTGTAGAGGTACAGCATCGACACCAGCATCAGCAGCGAGCCGGCGAACGAAAAGAAGAAGAACTTGACCGCGGCGTACGAGCGGCGCGCATGGCCCCACGTACCGATCAGCAGATACAGCGGGATCAGCGTCGCTTCGAAGAACACGAAGAACAGCATGCCGTCCGTCGCGGCGAACGTGCCGACCATCAGACCCGAGAGGATCAGGAACGCGCCGAAGTATTGGGCGACGCGCACGGTGATGGATTCCCACGAGGCGATCACGATCACGAGCGTCGTGAACGCGGTGAGCACGACCAGCCACAGCGAAATGCCGTCGATCCCAAGACGCCAGCCCACGCCGAACTCCGGCAGCCAGTCGCGGAACTCGACGAACTGCATGCCGACGGCATGATTGTCGAAGCCGGTAATCAGCGGCAGCGTCAGCACGAGGCCGACGATCGAGCCGATCAGCGAAAGCCAGCGCGCGCGCTGCGGATGGCGGTCCGACCCAAGGCGCAGCACAGCCACGCCGAACAGGATGGGAATCCAGATCGCCAGACTCAGGAATGGAACGGATTGCATTTCAACGAGACCTTAAAAATGCGAGCAAAAAGCGCCGTAATCGCACGATCAGTGCGAAAGAAAACTGAAAGATTAACGCGGGGTGAAGATCGGACTACGCTGCCTGTAATGTTTTTGTCAGCGACGGGGCGAAATGCAACACACGTTCAAGGGTTAACGAGGGTAAACGGAATGCGGAAGTTTTGCAGCGCAACAACACGTGCCGGATCGACGTTTGACGTAAATCATTGTTTTTATTCACTTTCATACTAAGACGAAAAACAACAAACGTGCCCATACGGTCGAATTTTGGAAGCGAAATTTCTGAAAACGGCTCCGGCACGCCAGGAAGGCGCGGCAAGCTGCCGCGCCATGCGGCCCGAATCATACCTTACTTGTGTCTTTCGTTTCAATTACTTAGGCGCGATTGCCCGGTCGCGCAGCCAGGTCAATTGTCATGCCGGCGCTTCGCAGCCGCATTTTGCGCGGCGCAAAAAAAGCCCCGGCCGTGGTGAGGCCGGGGCAACTCTCACTACGCGTCAGGGATTCGACACGCTGCGGACCCCACTTTAGCGGGCCGGATCCGCGTGATTAATCGCGCTGTGTGGAAGAGTCCTTTCCTTCAGGGGCGAAGCCGGTCATCGGGGCCACGACTACCAATTTGCAAATGAGAATTATTTGCATTTACAGAAAAATTGGCTGAGAATGGCGCCTATGCCGCGGTACCCGGCACTTCACGATTTTTCGCGCGGGCCGCCCGCGCCCTGACCTCGTTCGCAACATTGCATGGGTGCCGAGCCGGTGTTGACGCACTTGCCCGAACCCGCCAGGAGGCTCCATGAACTACACCGTCCCTTTCGCGAGAAATGACACGCTGATCGACGACACCTTCGTCCAACATCCCGACAGCGCCGAACAGACTGTCCTGCGCGCCGTGCGCACCTGGCTGCGACCGCATTGCGACGCCTACGGCAAGGCCGAGAGTTGGCGCGGCGTCCTCGCCGACGCCGGTTTGGGCGCGGAAGGCATCGCCTATTTCGATCTGCTGATGGGCACGCTGGCCCAAGCCTCGTGCCGCCCGCTCGACACACGCTGCCGCTGCGCCTCCGAACTGGCGAAGGACGAGGGCTCGCTGCTCCAGGTCATCGCCTTGCTCCAGTCCACGCGCAGCGAAGCCGCGGTGCGCCTTCTCAACGACTGGCTGCCGATGCAAAGCGTGAGCGGGATGCTCAAGACCGCGCGCTGGTTCGCGATCACGCTGCTCGACGCGGGCTTGCAACTGAGCGACCGCTCGCGGCGCGTGACGTATATGCACTGAACGCGCACATTCCCGCGCAACTCACGTCTCGCTATCAATCTGCATTCCTTATTAATTTGGCGACGGCAAACGATGCTGGACTTGCTCCGCTTCCGGCGATGTGCGCTCAATCGCGCGATTGGGCGCGCTCGCGCAAATAACGGCGCACGGCGCGCGCCATTTTTGGGTATTGCTCGCCCGGCACGGCGAAGAGGACAAGCGCGCATAGCGCGAGCACGCCGCAGAAAAGAAAGGTGCCGCGATAGCCGAACACCTGCACGAGCATCCCCGAGAGCACGCCCGACAAAATCGATCCCAGCCGCGACGCGTTGAAGAACAGCGCCGTGGCCCGTCCCGGCGACGACGGCATCAGATCCTGCACGAACGTCATGCCCAGACAAGAGGTGACGGCCACGACGAACGCATTGAGCATCTGCATCGGGATCAGCGAATGCACGCCGGGCGCCGCCGCCATCGACGCGAAATAGATCGCGTGAACCGCCGCGCAGGCCGCGAGCCAGCGCGGCTTGTTGAGCACCGACGCGCGCGCGCCGAGCGCCAGCATCATCGGAATCTCCATGAGCGCGCCAAGGCCAAGCATGATCGACACGTCGAGCCGCGTGCCGTCCAGACCATGCACGATGTAGAGCGGCAGCACGATCATCGTGGCGTTGGCCGCAAGCCCGATCAACGTGAGCGCGACGATCGCGCGCATGATGTCTTTCTGCGAACTTTCCACGGCGAGCGCCGACGGCGGTTTCGCGAGCGGCGGTGCGCCCGGCAGCACTTCCGCTTGCGTGAGCGGCTGGCCTTCGTATCGGGCAGCCCCCTCCTCCGCTATTTCGCTGACGACCTCGCCGACCGTCGGACGCGCCATCATATGCTGCGTGGCGTGTTCGTCGCCGCGCGGTTCGCGCATGCGCCAGACGATCGTGCCGCACGCCGCGAAACTGGCCGCCGCGAACAGGAACAGACCGTAGAAACCGGTCGCCGCCAGCACGAGCGCGCCGACCGCCGGTCCGAACACCCAAGCCGCCGAAAGGATCGTCCGCAACGTTGCGCTGGCGAAGGTGCGTTCGGCATCGTCGCGCACGGGCAGCGCGGCTCGGCTGAACGAAAACACCAGCGACAGCGCGCAACCGCCCGCCCCGATGAACGCGATACCCACCGCGAGCAACAGGCGGAAGTCGCGCACGACGCACAGACAGAGATAGCCGAGCGTGGCCGCGACCAGCGACGCGAGCAACAGTGACCGATGCTTGCCCGTCGCGTCGCTCCAGCGGCCCGCGGCCGTGCTGGCGATCACACCGCTCGCGGCGATCGCCGTCATGAAAATGCCGAGATGAAGCGGCGTCATGCCGGCACGTTCGACGCCGAAGAGAGAAAGATACGGCGCGGTAAAGGACATCGCGACGCCCAGCATGAGCGTTGCGGCAGCGAGCGGCAGGAAACCGGGAATGGCGAAAAGACCGACAAAGCGCGAGTTTTTGAGCACGGCGCGGCGGGTAGTGGGGAACGTGGGACAGCGGACGGCGATGACTTACAGTCGGCGATTATCCGGCTGAATTTGTGTGGAGTGCAAGGTTGGGAGCGTGGGCGGCAACATTTGGGTGGGGTGGCGACGTGCGGTCAGGCGGGTTTGTGGCTTAGGATGGGGGTTTGTTTGCCGATGTTATTGCTGGCTCAAGGTCCGGCCAAACCGCTTATCCGATTGTTTATGCCGGTCGATGGGCTGGCGCGCAGCTACTTGCACCGCAGGCTGCGCGCGACGGCGCGTCCAAGCTGGAGTACGCCAACGAACCGGGTAAGAGACCGACCTCGCACGTGCGCGAGGCGTTCCACCTATGCCTGCACGTGCCGCACGTGCAGCCCGAGGAAAAAGTCATTGACCGATCGAAAGTGTAAGTCGCGAAACAGCGCGTGGCATAGGAAAAATCCCGACCAGACGAAAATTATTCAGGACACCAATCATTTTCGGAAATTTCCTCTGGTGCCTTCAGGGCAGCAAGATCACGATGGGCTTCCACTTTTCAGTCGAGGTCCGCGTGAAACGATATCGGAAAGCAATAACCTGTACTCTCCTTGCTGCTGCAACCTCGGCCGCCCAGGCTTATCCCGCCGGATGGCCTTCGACCGCCACGATGCCCTACAACCTCGGCGGCTCGCTGAACGGGACCTACACCGACAGGAACGGCAAAACGTTCGACGGAACCGGATGGATCGTTGCCGATATTGACGGCGCATTTCGCCCCGACAATCCGGTGTTCAAAACGGCGGCGGGCCAGTCGAAGGTCCTTGTCGAAGCGTGTTTTGGCCAGAAGCTGGAAACTACATGGGGTAGCCTGTGCAAGACCCAGGCGTGGATCAATCGCCCGTTGCCGGGTGATCCCTCGGCGGGCTACTGGTTTAGCGCCGCCAGCGGTGTATCCGCGCCATCCGATTCACCGGACAATTCCTGTCGAGACTCAAGCAATCCCGAAACCCCACAGTATTGTCATTACTACCACGGCACTGCCACAGCGGGGATCATGGTCGGCCAGCAGACTGCGCGCTACGAGGCTGACGGGACACACTTCTTTTACGCGGGTGTGGCCCCCGGCGCGCGGGTCATGACTTTCAAGATTGGTGGCGGCACCGGCTCCGCGTCGAATTCGGGATGGCCGATCAACTCGGTGATTGACGCACTCGACTACGTTGCCAGGGCACTGGGTAACGGGGACATCGGTCTCCCTCAAATCGCAGCAGTGAACATTTCCGCAAATGGCAGTTCGATCGCCGGGGAATTGCCGTGTGGCACGGGCAGCGACGGAGCCCGGATCGACGCTCTTGCCGGTCAGTTGAAGGCCGCGCATATCGCGGTCATCATGAATGCGGGCAATGATGCTGTAAATGGCGGCACGGGAACGTGGACGTGCGGAAAGAATGTGATCGTGGTCGGTGCAACGGGAATCATCGATCCCACCGTTCCGACCAGCTACACAAACATCTCGCAGAAGGTATCGCTGTTTGCTCCGGTCGGCAGTGGGGATCGGGCCAGCGGGGATATTACGCTCGCACCCTGGGCCGGTGCCGGATCGTTCTACGTACGCGGCACATCATTTGCCGCTCCGCAGATTGCTGCCGCGTTCGCCGTGCTGCGTCAAAAGTTCGGCCAGGGACCAAGCGTGGACGCACTCGTCCAGTTGTTGAAATCAACAGGTACACCGCTGACAGGTCAACGCGCTGGATTGGCCGCGCCCGGTGCGGTGGTTATCAACATCAAGGCGGCCCTGAATGGTCCGACACCCCCTGTTGATCCGCTCTGGGCAAATCTGAAATAGTGGGTCACGCCGTCGCCGCTGCCAGTTCTACGTCACTGAGCCGTCCGGCCAGTACATGAGCGACCGCACCAGCACGTTCGAGGCGAACTGGTGGTTGCGCGACCCGGCAATGACCAGCTCCTTCGCGCTCACGGCCGGCGCGCCCGGAACGACAAGTGACTTGTTGCCGTTCACCGAGGCGCCGGCCGAGTCTCCCGCCCCGCTCCACGCAATGCCGGCCTGAAAACGCTGGCCGTCAACTACGTTCACCCCACGACCGTGCCATGGGTTCTGGTGCCGCAGACGCCACGGCCAGCGCTCCCCGCAGCGTATCGGCTGCGGTGAGCTTCAGGAGCAATTGCTTCGCTGAGGGTTTGAGAATGTTTTTCCCAAGATATTCCCCACAAAACAAATGCTTGTGGAACTTCCACACCGCAAGGTGAAGTTGTCCACAACTTTTGGGCATAACTCTGGGGACAACCGCCTGGAGATCGCGCCAAGTCCTTGATCGGACGGGGACTTGATCGCTCGCGTCGTGCTTGCAGCAACTTGCGCTTCCGGTGGGCACCGCCGTCCGCGTCCGACCTCGAACCAAGGCATCGCCGTCATTCGCTGCGCAGGGGGCGCGGCGCGCCCGGTGCCGCTGCATTCGTCACCGCATTCGCCGCTGAATGAGGTCGCGCCTCGGCCAGCGTCTGCGCGGGCCGCGGTTCGCTGGCGTGGCCGTCGTGCGTGGCGCGCGGCGCGGTGGGCAACGCGGCGCGGTCGTGGCGCGGCACATTGCCCTCTTCGGTCCAGAGCGGATCGGGAATCTCGCCGAATACCTGCCGCAGCCGCTCGCCCCACGTCGAATGAATCATCTGAAAATACGCATTCGACTGATCGAGCGACGCATATCGCGTCACCCGCAGCGCGTCGCGCTCATACACGAGCAGATCGAGCGGCAAACCCACCGAAAGATTCGAACGCAGCGTGGAATCCATCGAGATCAACGCGCATTTCGCGGCCTCGTCGAGCGGCGTGCGCGGCGTCAGCACGCGGTCGATGATCGGCTTGCCGTACTTCGATTCGCCGATTTGAAAATACGGATTGACACTCGACGTCTCGATGAAATTACCCGCCGCATAAACCTGGAACAGCCGCATCGGCTGCGTGCCAATCTGGCCGCCGAGAATGAAGCTGCAATTGAAATCGACATTGAAACGCTCGAGCGCCTCCGCGTCGCGTCGATGCACTTCGCGCACCGCATCGCCCACCACGCGCGCGGCTTCCACCATCGTCTGTGCGTTCCAGAGCGTCGCGCGCGCCGGATCGTGCGGCTCGCTCAGCACCTGCAAGGTCGCCTGCGTGATCGCCAGATTGCCTGCCACGAGCAGCACGATCACGCGTTCGCCCGGTTCCTCGAACACGGCCATCTTGCGCGACGTGCTTACGTGATCGACGCCCGCGTTCGTGCGCGTATCGGAAAGAAAGACAAGTCCCTGATCGACCGCCATCGCCACACAGTACGTCATGCGCTTCCTTTGCCCGCTCGGGCGCCTTCGTGCCGCACGCGTTTCGCACGTTTCGCATCAGAAACGTCGCGCACGGTCTTCGTGATAACGAGAAAACTACTGCGACGAGAGACTACTGCTGTGCCTGCTGCGACCGCTGCGCGCTCACGCGCACGCTGACGTCCAGCGTTTCGCCAGCGCCGCCTACGCGGCGTCCGCGCACCGGCGCCGCTGCTTCGTAGTCGCGGCCCACCGCGAGGCGGCAATATTTTTCGCTTGCGAAACACGCGTGCGTGACGTCGACGGTCACCCAGCCGTTGTCGAGCCACACGTCGACCCATGCATGGCTCGCCATGTCCGGCACGTTGCCCGGATCGAGATAGCCGCTCACATAGCGCGCCGGCACGCCGCGCGCGCGGCACAGCGCGAGCATGACGTGCGCATGGTCCTGGCACACGCCGCGTCCGAGCGCGAACGCGTCGGCGGCCGTGTGCGTCACGTCCGTCACGCCCGATTCGTAGCGCACGCGCTCCGCCACGCGCGCCGCGGCTTCGAGTATCGACGCGGCATCGTCGAACGGCGCCAGGTTGTGCGCGAACTCCGTGAGCGCGCCGTCGGCTTCGGTGAGGCGCGTAGGCGAAGTGAAGTGCTGCACCGGCACCGGACCTTCGCCTTCCGGCAAGCGGCCGTCGGGCAGCGGCACGGTTTCCACCTCGCCGCGCACACGCAAACGTATTTCCGTGTGCGGACGCGTGAGCACCAGGGTCATCAGCGTATTGCCGTATGCGTCGCGCGTGGCTTCGAGCTTGCCGGGCGCATCGACATGCCATTGCGTGACGATCTGCGCAGGCGTCGTAAGCGGAGAAAGCCGCAATTGCTGGATCGAGTAATGCACGGGCACTTCATAGCGATAAACCGTGTCGTGCCGGATCGCGAGCTGCATGACGAAATCTCCATCAAGACGAAAAAAATATCGATGGTTCGCGAAGCGCGTCAACCGACCGGCAGCATCAAGTAAGTGCGCGCGACCTGATTGCCCAGCTCGTACACGCGCGCGAGGAATTGCGTGAGAAACGTATGCACGCCCATCGCAAAGATCTGCCTCAGGTCCGCGTAAAGAAGCTCCGCGCGCAGCTTGCCTGCCGTGCGTTCGACTTCGCGCGAGGAATCCGTGCGCAGCATCGCGAGATTCGTGCACACGCCGTCGAGCGAAGCCAGCAGCGAACGCGGCATCTGCTGATTGAGGATCAACAGCTCCACCACGCGCGCCGGCGTGACCACGTCGCGATAGACCTTGCGATAGATTTCGAGCGCCGAAACCGAACTCAGAATGGAAGTCCAGTAATAGAAGTCCTCGAGTTGACGCGCGGCGGAACGCGAGTCGGTTTGATCGACTTCGGCAAAGCGCACGTCGAGAATACGCGCGGTATTGTCGGCGCGTTCGAGAAAAGTGCCCAACTGCGTGAAGAACAGCGCGTCGTCCTGCAACGCGGTGCCAAGGCGCACGCCACGCGAAAGATGCGAGCGAAATTTCACCCATTCGAACAGCGTGTCCGGGTGCGTTTCCAGTTCGCCGCCGCGCAAACGCTCGGTGAACTGCAACCATGTGTCGTTGATGGTTTCCCACCACTCCGTCGTCAACGTGCCGCGTACCGCGCGCGCGTTCTCGCGCGTGGCATGCAGGCACGAATAGATGCTCGACGGATTCGTCGGGTCCGCCACGAGAAAGTTGAGCACGTTGCTGCTCGTCGTCTCTTCGTGGCGCTCGTCGAATGCAGGTTCGAGTTCCGAAATGCGCAGCATCGCGCGATGCGCGCGCGCTTCGGAATCGACACTGCCCGGCAGCAGCAGCGCTTTCAGATTGATGTCGAGCATGCGCGCGGTATTCTCCGCGCGCTCCATGTAGCGGGCCATCCAGAACAAATGATCGGCGGTGCGACTCAGCATGATCGATCCTTTTCTCTCTATTTCTGGCGCGAGCCGTTAATGAAGATGACGATGATGGAACGCGATGCGGCTCATTCGAGCACCCATGTGTCCTTCGTTCCGCCGCCCTGCGACGAATTCACGACCAGCGAACCCGCTTTCAGCGCCACGCGCGTGAGGCCGCCCGCCGCCATCTGAATCGTCTTGCCCGAGAGCACGAACGGACGCAAGTCGATATGGCGCGGCGCAATGCCCACTTCCACGAAAGTCGGGCACGCCGACAACGAAAGCGTGGGCTGCGCAATGTAATTGCCGGGCCGCGCCATCAAGCGCGCGCGAAACGCTTCGATTTCCTCGCGCGTGGAAGCAGGCCCGACCAGCATGCCGTAGCCGCCCGCACCATGCACTTCCTTGACGACGAGATCGGGCAGATTTTCGAGCGTCCACGCAAGATCGTCGGGGCGGCGGCATTGCCATGTCGGCACGTTCTTCAAAATGGGTTTTTCGCCGAGATAGAACTCGATCATGTCGGGCACGTAGGGGTAGATCGACTTGTCGTCGGCGACACCGGTGCCCATCGCGTTCGCCAGCACGACGCGGCCCGCGCGATACGCCGTGAGCAGTCCGGGCACGCCGAGCGCGGAATCGGCGCGAAACGCCAGCGGATCGAGAAAGTCGTCGTCCACGCGGCGATAAATCACGTCCACCCGGCGCGGACCTTGCGTCGTCCGCATGAATACATAGTTATCCTCAACAAACAGATCCTTGCCTTCCACCAGTTCCACGCCCATTTGCTGCGCGAGAAACGTGTGCTCGAAGTACGCGGAGTTATACATGCCGGGCGTAAGCAGCACGACTATGGGATCGTCCACGCCTTCGGGCGCCGAGGCACGCAACGTTTCCAGCAGCAGATCGGGATAATGCGCGACCGGCGCCACCTTATGCTGCACGAACAACTCGGGGAAAAGCCGCATCATCATCTTGCGATTTTCGAGCATGTACGAGACGCCCGAAGGCACGCGCAAGTTGTCCTCCAGCACGTAAAACGCGCCGTCGCGGCCATCGCGCACGATGTCGATCCCGGCGATATGCGCGTACACGCCCAGCGGCAAATCAATGCCCTGCATTTCCGGCCGGTATTGCGCATTCGTATAAACCTGGTCGGCCGGAATCACGCCCGCGCGCACGATGTTGCGATCGTGATAGACGTCGTGAAGAAAAAGGTTGAGCGCCTGCACGCGCTGGCGCAGGCCGCGCTCGAGCAAGTCCCACTCGCCGGCGGGAATGATGCGGGGAATGAGATCGAAGGGAATGAGCCGTTCGGTGCCCGACAAGTCGCCGTTCACGGCGAACGTAATGCCTACGCGGCGGAACAGCAGATCCGCTTCGGCGCGTTTGCGCGCCATCGTCTCGCCGGTCTGGCGTTCGAGCCAGCGATGAAACCGTTCGTAGTGCGGGCGCACGGCGCCCTCGTCGCGCATCTCGTCATGGACTTGCATCGTTCGTTCTCGCGCGTGGATGCAGTCGCGCCGCGCGTTTCGTCACAGGATTGCGACGTCGCGCCGGCACGCTGCGACGCAATGAAAAAAGCAAGGGATATGCCATCGCGTCCGCGCGACAGCATGCGCTTCGATGGTGCAAATCATGTGACGTCGGCTGCCCCGAAACGGAACACGCGTCAGCCGCCCCATCGGGGCGCTTCAACATGGTGCAAACAAAAACGGCATCAAGACGAAATTCGTCTTGATGCCGCTCGAATGGAACGCGCCGCGCAGAGTTAACGCGTGGACGCGGTGCTTTCGCGATGGCTCGCGGCGGAAAGGCCCGTGCGGTGCTGCACGCCCCATTTGCGGCGGCCGAGCAGAAAATGCAGCCAGCCGAGCGCGGCGCCGCTATGGCGCATCAACTGGAACGAAAACGGCTCGAAGATCGCGGCCAGCAACGCCATGCCGAAGCTCGAACTCGTGCGGTCGCCGCTCCAGCGCCGATAAAGATGCACCGAGAACAAATGGAATGCGAGGTCGATTGCAATCTTGCCGACGATCACACCCAGCACCGGCAGCACGATCGTGAAGCGGCCGTCGAACAGAAAGCCGATGAGCAGCGCGAACGCCGTGAGGCCGTAAATGGGCTGCACCGTGTCGAACGCTTTTACAGGCAGCATCATGAGGCCGAGCTTGCCGTACTGGCGGCTGCCCGTCATGTCGCGATACCAGTATTGCGTTTGCAGAAAACCCGCGAACCAGCGGCGGCGCTGACGCAAGAAACTCGCGAGCGTGCCCGGCGCATCGGTATGCGCGCGCGCGGTGCCAAGCACGCGCACGTCCCAGCCCAGCCGCGCTTGCGCCGAATACCGGCGCAAGCGGTGAATCAGTTCGTAGTCCTCGACGAGACAATGCGGATCGAAACCGCCGACGGTCATCACCGCATCGCGGCGAAATCCCGCGAAGGCGCCCGACACGAGCAGCAAGCTGTCGGCACGCATCCACGCGAAACGCGAGATGAAATTGCGGATGTATTCGTAGGTCTGAAACCACTGGAAAAAGCGCCCGCTCAGCGACTTTCCGCACACCGGCGTGAGCAGCCCCGCCGCGGCGACCAACCGCGGCTCGCCGCCGAACGCTTCGATCATCGCGGCGCACGCGTCCGGTTCGAGCAGCGTGTCGGCGTCCACGGTCATCACGGTATCGGTGGCAATGGCAAGCAAGGCCGCATTCAACGCGCGCGCCTTGCCGCCGTGCGCGAGCCGCAGCCAGCGCAAATTCGGATGCTGCGGCGAAGGCGCGCTCAACTGGCCTTCGCCCGGATCGACCAGCCCGTAATGTTGCGCGAGCAGCGCGGCCGTGCCGTCGGTCGAACCGTCGTCGGCAATCACGATCTGTTGCGGCGCACGCGTTTGCGCGAACAACGCATCGAGCGTGATCGGCAACACCGAAGCCTCGTTGTGCGCCGCGACGATCACGCCGAGCGACGGCAACGGCGTATCGCTGCCTCGTGCCGCCGCCGTGACGGATGCGGGCGGCGCGAGCAGCACGCGCGCCTGCCACGCCACGAACACGAGCAGCACCGTGTCGTAGATCACATACGCGATGCCGGTGGACCATGCGACCACGCCTTGCAGAAAGAAGGCGCGCGCGAACAGCACCAGCCACAGCACCATGACGCCTAGATGAATCACGATGCTCGCGATGGGCGTGCGCGGCGGCACGAGGCGCGGCGACGTGCGGATCAAAGCCTCTTCAAGCGTGTTTTTCAAGGCATTCCCTTTCGATTGCTCACGGCATCATTCGGCGCAGCACCGAATGACGATCGATCCATTGATGCTTGAGCGCGCCCGCGATATGCAGCGCCAGCACGCCATAAAGCGCATAGCTGCACGCCGTGTGCAGCGCGCCGAATTGTTCATGCAACCGGTCTTTCGTGGCCGGATCGAGGTTCATCACGAACCCGATGCGCGGCCAGGGCACCACGCCGTACAGATACATCGGATGCGAGGCAGCGGCGACCCACGCGGAATCGTGCAGCCAGCCCGTAAGCGGCATGGCGAAGATCAGCACATAAAGCGCAATGTGCGCCGCATGGGCGGCCGCACGCTCCCACATGGGAAACTCGGCCGGCAACGGCGGCGGACGATGCGAAAGCCGCCACAGCACGCGCAGGATCGCGAGCCCGAGCACGGTAATGCCGATGGACTTGTGCGTGTCGATCATCAAGCGAATGGCCGTATCCGAAAGCGCGCCGTCGGGCAGCAGCGCGCCCAGCAGACCGAGCACCACGTTCGTGAGGATCAGGAGCGCAATCGACCAGTGCAGCAACACCGCGACGCGCGTGTATTTCTGCGAGACGAGATCGGCGTGGGCAAAAGCGGATTCGGCGGGTAAAGGTGTTTTCACGTGATTCGAGCGGTAGTCATTCAAACGGTGGCGATTCAATAGTCACAACGCGGCGTGCGGCGACTTTATTCCGGCCTGTTGAATAACGCGCCGCCAGCCGCGTGACGACCCGCTCATTATGCGCCGCGGCCTGCGGCCGTGCAGAAGGCGCAATCGTAAAGCACGAGTAACGCATTTGAAAAAATAAACCCGTAATAGCGATTAAATTGCGTGTTTTTGTGCGTCGATGGGCGCACTCAGGCACAATCCGCCGCACAACAACACGTAAAGGAAACGCCACTGTGAATCGCTTGTTACTCGCGCTATTAGCCGCCTCGTGTACGGGATTACTGCCGTTGGCGGCGTGCGCGCAATCCGCATCCAATCCAGCCCCGCCCGCACTCGAACCGCATAGCGGCGATTACGTCGAACACGATTTCCACTTCTCCGACGGCTCGACGCTGCCCGAAGTGCGCATTCATTACACGACGCTCGGCACGCTGAAGCGCGACGCGCACGGCCACGCGACCAACGCCGTGCTGCTGTTGCACGGCACCACGGGCACCGGCAAAACGTATCTCGCGCCCGCCATGCAGCGCGAACTGTTCGCGCCCGGCGCGCCGCTCGATGCGAGCCGCTACTTCATCGTGATGCCGGACGGCCTCGGCCGCGGCGGTTCCAGCAAGCCCAGCGACGGCCTGCGCACGCATTTCCCGCGCTACGGCTACAACGACGTGGTCGAAGCGCATCACCGCATGCTCGTCGAAGGACTTGGCGTGGATCATTTGCGCCTCGTGCTGGGCACGTCGATGGGCGGCATGCAAACGTGGATGTGGGGAGAGCGCTATCCGCAGATGGCCGACGCGCTCATGCCTATCGCGAGCCAGCCCATTCCGATGGCGGGCCGCAACTGGCTGTGGCGTCAGATGGTGGTCGGCGCGATCCGCAACGACCCCGGTTGGAACAACGGCGACTACAGCGCGCAACCGACGCAGTGGACGCGCGTGATGCCGATCTTCACGATCATGACCAACAATCCCACCCGCATGCAGACGCAGGCGCCCGACCGCGCCGCGGCCACCAGGCTCTATGACAACCTCGTCGCCGAAGCCGGCAAGAACGACGCAAACGACGTGCTCTACTGGTTCGAATCGTCGTGGGACTACGATCCGTCGCCGGACCTTGCGAAGATTCGCGCGCCGCTATTCGCCGTCAATTTCAACGACGATCTCATCAACGCCACCGATCTTGGCGTGATGCAGCGCCTCGTTTCGCAAGTCCCGCACGGGCGCTTTGTCGAAGTGCCGGAAGGCCCGCATTCGTACGGCCATCAGACCCTCGCGCATCCCGAAGTGTGGCGGCCGTATCTCGTGCAGTTGCTCGAGAGTTCCGATACGAAACACTGAGCCGCGCGGCGGCCTTCCGCGGTTTCCATACGGAAAACGAGAAAACTTCGGCGGCAAACGAAAGGCCGGATCGTGGCAGCGATCCGGCCTTTTTCGTTCACGCCGTTCGAGCCGGCGCAATGGCCTGGCCGCCCGCAGCGCTCGCCCGCATGCCGCCCCGGACGGAAACCATCTCGGAAATATTCGTCCTGAAATCAAATAATTAGCCGATTGCTGCATCGCACAAAATATGGCTTGACAGGAATATTGGATCGGGTAATATGAAGTTGATTGCTGCATCGCACAAAACCTTCCTGCGCGACCCGGTGATCGAACCGAAAGCCGTTATTTTCGAAACGAAACCGACGCGTAGCGTCTCTCGCCAAAGGAACGAAACCATGACTCTGCCGACTCCCGAACAATTCGCCGCCACCCAGAAGGCCGGCTTCGAAGCCCTTTTCGGTCTTACGAGCAAGGCATTCGAAGGCGCGATCAAGCTCGCCGAACTCAACCTCCAGACGGCCCGCACGGCATTCGCCGAAGGCCAGGAAAGCGCCCAGCGCGCGTTCTCCGCCAAGGACCCGCAAGGCTTCTTCGCCGCGCAAGCCGGTCTCGCGCAGCCCGCCGCCGAACAGGCGCTGGCTTATGGCCGCAGCGTCTACGACATCGTTTCCGCCACGCAAGCCGAATTCGCGAGCGCCGCGCAAGCGCAATACGAACAGCAGCAGCGCGCGCTCGAATCGTTCGTCGACAACGCCGCCAGGAACGCGCCGGCCGGCTCGGAAGCCGCTGTCGCCGCGATCAAGACGGCCATCAACGCCGCCAACAGCGCGGTCGACTCGGTGAGCAAGGCGGCAAAACAAGCCGTCGAATACGCTGAAACCAATCTGGACGCCGCCGGCAAGGCCGCAACGAAGGCGGTCGCGCAAGCTTCGGCACGCGCCGCGAAGCAAGCTGCGGTTTAAGCCAGCCCTCTACGGCGAAAAAAAAGCGGCCTGTGCGCCGCTTTTTTTCATTTCTGCCGACAACCCATCGCCGCTCAAGATCCGAACATGCGATTCACGGCGCGTTCGAGATGGCTGCGCATGGCTTGCGACGCGCGTTCGGCGTCGCGTTGCCGAATGGCTTCGAGCACTTCGAAGTGTTCCTGCTGCACGAGCCGCTGACGCTCGACCGACTTCACGAGCGACAAATTGCGCGAAAGATTCATGCTGAACACCATCTGCTCCTGAATGCCCGACAGCGCCGTGATGAAAAACTGGTTTTTCGACGCGCGCGCCACGGCCATGTGAAACGCGAAGTCGTCTTTCGCGCCGATGCCCGCCGAAGTTTCGATGATCGTTTGCAGGTTGTCCCACTCGCGCTGGATGGCCGCGATATCGCCTTCCTCGGCTTTTTGCGCCGCGAGCGAGGCCGCGCCCGCCTCCACCACCACGCGATATTCGTAGCAGCGCCGAATGTCCGACAACGTTTCGAGCGGCGCGAAGCGGCGCACGTCCGGGTCGGGACGACGCATGACCGTGGTGCCGGAACCGTGGCGCGTGGCGATGATGCCGTCCGCGCGCAGTTGCGCGAGCGCCTCGCGCACGGTCGGCCGCGACGTGGCAAAGCGCTCCGCCAGCATGTGCTCCGTCGGCAAACGCTCCCCTTCCTTGTATTCGCCTTCGATGATGCGGTTGAGGATGTCGCTGTAAATCCGCGCCGGCATATTCGGCGCTTTCTGCTCAGACATGATCGGACGGTACACGTTGGGTTGTCAGGAGTATCTTGAATTGTAAGTCATATGACCCGCGCGGAACGCCGAACGCCTGTCGGGCGAACGCAACGGGCAGCGCAAGCGCGAACACCGGCGACGAATGTTGCCGACGATGTTGCCGGCGAATGATGCAGGCAAGCGCCACGATCAGAGCCAACCACGAACGTCATCGAACGGAGCCATCCACTACGGCAGCGCGCTCACGCGAATGCGCAGCGCCGCGGTTTCCGTCGCGCCCGGTTCGAGCCAGCGCAAACCCAGCCCGGTATGAATCGCGTCGGGCAAACCGAGCCACGGCTCGACGCAATAGAAGTCGGAATCGGGCGCGAGCGTCCAGGTCGTGACCGCGTACCAGTGCGCCGAACGAGCGGATTCCGGCGGCCGCAGGTCGAGGTCGATCGCGCGCCGTTGCGAAGCCATTTCGATACGCACGGGCGCGTCCGGCTCGCCGTCGAGGCAATGAAAACGATCGACGATTCGCGGGTCGTCGAGACGATATTGAAGCGCGCCCGGCATGGCAGCGGTCGTCGCACCATCCGGCAACTGACGACGCCACAGGTTGCGCGGCAACGCGATCGTGGTTTGGGCGCGCCCGGCATGCGGCAGCGCAAAGTAAAAATGGTGCCCCGCGTAGTACGGCAGCGGCTTGTCGCCGGTATTGGTCGTGGTCAGCGCGACTTCCAGCGTGGCGTCGTCGACAAGCGCATACGCGACCTCGAAGCGAAAGCCGAACGGATAACGCTCGCGCGTGGCCGCGCTGTCCGTGAGCGTCATGCGCACGGCGTCGCCTTCGCGCGCCACTTCGCTCGCAAACGGCAGGTCGCGCGCGAAACCATGCAGCGGCATCTCGCGCACGACGCCTTGCGCGTCGCGCCACGCGCCCATCTTGCCGTCCACCCAATGCCGCGCGATAAACGGGAACAGCAGCGGATTGCCGCCGCGAATCAGGCCCGGCCGGCTCCAGTCGGGCGCGTCGGGCCAGTAAAGAATCGGCGCGCCGCCGACCGTCCACGACAACAGCCGGCCGCCCGCTTGCGGCGCCACCCGCAAGCGCGACACGCCACGCACGAGTTCGACGACATCCTGGTTCTGAAACCGCCTTGTTTCCATTCGGATAACGCGAAAACTCAGCCCAGCGCGCCCGCGAAATCGGGCTCGGGCAAACCGCGCACGCCGGCATCGACCGCGAACACGAGTCCGTCCAGCTCGCCCGCTTGCGCGGGGATGATCGTCGTGACGAACAGCGTGTCGAAATTCGCGCCGCCGAATGCGCACATGGAAGGCTTCGCGACCGGCACCGCGACGCTGCGTTCTAGCCGCCCTTCCGGCGTGAAACGCAGCAACCGGCCCGCGTCGTTGGCGCAGATCCAGTAGCAGCCGTCGGCGTCGACGGCCGCGCCGTCGGGGCGTCCCGTGTAGTCGTGCAGATCGGCGAACACGCGGCGATTCGTGGGCACGCCGTCGTCGATGTCGTAGTCGAACGCCCAGATCACGCGGCTCGACGGATGCGAATCGGAGAGATACATCGTGCGGCCGTCCGGCGACCACGCGAGGCCGTTTTGCGTGCAAAGCCCTTCGATCACCGGCGCCGACAATCCCTCTTCCGCCGTATAGCGATACAGCTTGCCCGCGGGATTCGGCTCGGCCGCGTCCTGCACCATCGTGCCCGACCAGAAGCGCCCCTGACGATCGCAGCGGCCGTCGTTGAAACGCATGCGCGCGGCGTCGTGCGCGACGCTCGCGAGCGACCGCACGCCGGCTTCGCCCCTAAGCGCCTGCGCGGCCGGCTCATGCAGCGTGACGGCGAAAAGACCCGTTTCGAGCGCCGCCAGCACGCCGCCGCCGCGCGCGAACGCGAAGCAGCCGATGCGCTCCGGCAGCGCCCATTCGGTGCGTCGCGCGGTATCGACGGCATAACGCACGATCGTTTGCGCCGGGATGTCGACCCAGTACAGCGCGTTTTCCTGCGCGCGCCAGATCGGGCATTCGCCAACCGCCGAACGGCGCGCGTCATGGCTTTCGAGCGGCCGCGCCGGCGCCCTATCGTTCGCGCTCATTGCTGATCCTTTTTCCAGGCTTCGTAGGCGGCGAGCGTCGCTTCGTTCGGCGGATAGGTGCCCGGCAGCGCCGCGCCCGCTTCGATGCGCTGGGTGACGAAGCGCTCCAGGCGCTCCTGCTCGCAGGCGTCGCGCGCGACTTCCTCGGCGAGATGGCGCGGAATCACCACGATGCCGTCGATATCACCGACGACGATGTCGCCCGGATACACCGCCACGCCGCCGCACGCGATCGGCACGTCGAGATCGACGGTGTGGTGCTTGCAGAGATTGAGCGGCGCGGACGCTCCCGCGCAGAACACCGGAATGCCGAGCGCGGCAATGGTGCCGCTGTCGCGCACCGGGCCGTCCGACACCATGCCGGCCACGCCGCGCACCTTCATGCGCGTGGCGAGGATCGAGCCCATCGAAGCCGCGTCGGTCACGCCGCGGCAATCCTGCACGAGCACCGCGCCCGCAGGCACGGTTTCGACGCCCTTGCGCTGCGGATGCTCGGGATTCTGGAACGCGCTCAGTTGATCGAGATCCTCGCGCGCCGGGATATTGCGCATCGTGAACGCCGGCCCGACGAGATTGGGCGTGCCGGGCGCGGGCGCGGCCAGCGGCTTCACGCCTTGCAGAAACACGTTGCGCAGGCCGCGCTTGAAAAGCTGGGTGGTCAGCGTGGCGTTGGAAACGTGGCGCAGTTGTTCGAGCGCGGTTTCGCTGACGGGGATATCGGGTGAATGCATCGTGTCTCTTCCGTTTTCGTTTGGGATGCGAACTGCCGGAGCGCCACGGCGCCATGCGCGTGAGCGATGGATCGCATTGTTGTAATACAACACTCGAATTGTCAACCCGCGACGGGAGCGTGCAGTCCGCGCCGGATGTATGACGACTCGACGCATCGGCTCGCAGCGTTTCACCTCAGCCCGCATGCCGATTCCACTGACCGACGCCGACGAGCCTCAAATGTTGTGCCGGCGTCGTGAATTTACGGCGGAGTCTGCCCGCGCACCAGGGAAACCACCAGCCCATCATTATTTGCTTTACAACTTAGCCGCAAATAGAATGATGTCTTACATGAAGGCCCGCCAGTCAGGCCTGCTTCGCACGGAAACACATCCATCGGGACTCGCAGGGCGGCGCCGTCGCGCCGGAGTCCGCCAACAGCAGGAGACGAGCAGTGCAACGCAAGACAATCAAGGGGGTGCGGTGGTGGATCATCGGCCTCATCATGATCGGCACCGTTTTCAACTACCTCGCGCGCAGCTCGCTCTCGGTGGCCGCGCCCACGCTCACCGAAACGCTCCACATGACCACGCAGCAGTATTCCTACGTGGTCACCGCCTTCCAGGCGTGCTATGCCCTTTCGCAGCCCATAGCGGGCTTCGTGCTCGACTCCCTTGGCGTCAAGATCGGCTTCGCGATCTTCGCGCTCGGCTGGGCCATCGCCAACATGCTGCACGGCCTCGCCGGAAGCTGGGGCGCGCTCGCCTTCTTCCGCGGCCTGCTCGGCATGAGCGAAGCCGCCATCTTCCCGGCGGGCATGAAGTCGATCAGCGCCTGGTTCCCGGCGAAGGAGCGTTCGGTCGCCACGGGCTGGCTCAACACGGGCACCTCGGTCGGCGCCATGATCGCCCCGCCGCTCGTGGTCTGGTGCATTCTCAAATACAACTGGCAGTTCGCCTTCGTGCTCACGGGCGGCGTCGCGCTGATCTGGGTGGCGCTCTGGCTCGTGTTCTTCAAGATGCCGGCCGAGCACCCGCGCCTCTCGCAGGAAGAAGCCGACTACATCAGCGCGGGCCAGACCGACGCGCAAAAGGCGGCAGGCGGCAAGCGCGCGTCGTTCAAGGAAGTGCTCAAGACGCGCCGCTTCTGGGGCATCGGCATTCCGCGCATGCTCGCCGAACCGGCATGGCAAACCTTCGGCGCGTGGATTCCGCTCTACATGGTCACGGTGCGCCACATGAACCTGAAGGAAATCGCGCTGTTCGCGTGGATGCCCTTCCTCGCCGCCGACCTCGGCTGCCTGATCGGCGGCTATCTCGCGCCCCTCTTCATCCGCTGGTTCGGCTGCTCGCTCATCACCTCGCGCAAGCTCGTCATCACGACCGGCGCGCTGCTGATGATCGGACCGGCCTGCGTGGGCCTCGTGGCCAGCCCGTATGCGGCCATCGCCCTGTTCTGCGTCGGCACGTTCGCGCACCAGACCATTTCGGGCGCCCTGTTCACGCTCGCCTCCGACGTGTTCGGCCAGCACGAAGTCGCCACCGCCACGGGTCTTTCGGGCATGTTCGGCTACCTTGGGGCCACGGTGTTCTCGCTCATCGTCGGCGCACTGGCCAGCACGATCGGCTATAACCCGTTGTTCGTGTGCCTGATGCTGTTCGACCTGATCGGCGCCTGCGTGGCGTGGCGTTTGCTCGCGGGCCAGCCGAAAGACGATGCGGCCAGCGCCGCGCTGCGGCCGGCGCAGAAAATCGAAGCCTGATTCGGATGTACACTGGCCGGCGCCTGCGAGGGCGCCGGCTTTCGGCGTTTTAATGTGAGGTAAATCCACTGTGAAGAAAGTTGCATTGACCGGCGCGGCCGGCCAGTTGGGCACCGTGTTGCGCAAGGGCCTGCACGAGCGCGGCGTGAACCTGCGCTCGGCTGCCGGCTCGAAGCCGCTCGATCCGCTGTTCCCGGGCGAGGACGTGATGCACGGCGATCTGCGCGACCCGCAAGTGGTCGATCGTCTGCTCGACGGCGTCGATGTGCTGATCCACATGGCCGGCACGAGCGTGGAGCGCCCGCTGCCCGAGATCATCGAAAACAACTTGCGCGGCCTCGTGGAAGTGTACGAAGGCATGCGCCGCCACGGCACCCGACGCATCCTGTTCGCCAGCTCGAATCACGCGATCGGCATGTATCCGGTGGAGGAAAAACTCACGCTCGATTGCGCGTTGCGCCCCGACGGTTTTTACGGTCTTTCGAAGGCGTGGGGCGAATCGCTCGCGCGTCTCTACTGGGACAAGCACGGCATCGAAACGGTGAACGTGCGTATCGGCAGTTGCCTTCCGAAACCCACCGAATTCCGCCATCTGAGCACGTGGTTCGGTCACGACGACTTGTTCCATCTCGTCGATCGCGTGATCAACGTCGACGAAATCGGCTTTGCAATCGTCTGGGGCGTGTCGAACAACACGCGCAGCTACTGGATACAGGAAGGCGAAAACGACGGCGCAAAGCGCCTCGGTTACGAGCCGAAGCAGAATTCCGAGGACTGGGCCGCCGAGATTCTCGCGCAAGCCAACCCGCTCGACGCGGTTGCGCAGCGGTATCAAGGCGGCAGTTTCGCGAGCTTCGATTTCACGCCGGCGGAGCAGCGCGGCAAGCGCGGCTGATCGCGCCGAACGTGCGTTTTATCGCCGCCGGCCGGAAAGCGCCCTTCAGGGCG
>NZ_CAJMZE010000024.1:0-88181 GCF_905220235.1 Paraburkholderia sp. J41
CGCTGTTCGAAAGAACAGCGGCTTTTTTCATTTCACGTTTGTTTCACGCCGTTTTCCCCGCTCCTCCGCCAGCCGCGCGAGTTCTTCGCTCCATCGCGCCCGTGCGCCTCTTTTTATTCTTCGATACGCTCGCGCGTCACGCGCAGAAGCGCCGCCATCGCGGCGCGCGCGGCCCCCGCGTCGCCGCGCGCAATCGCCTCGAACACGGTCGTGTGGTCGGGCAAGGCGGCGTTGAACACGTCGGCGCGTTTCGCGTTCACGCGCAACTGCCCTTCGAGCGTGCGCTCGATCAGCGTGCCGAGCGGCACGAGCAATTCGTTGCGGCACGCGGCCAGCACCGCGAGATGAAAGCGCAAATCGGCACGCACCCATTCGTCCACGTTGCGCGCTTCGGCCATCGCGCCATGCGCGCCCGCGATCACGGCGAGCGAATCGGCGTCGTGCGCTTGCGCCGCGAGCCCGGCCGCGAACGGCTCGATCATCTCGCGCATTTCCTGCAACTTGAGCGCGAACGCGAGCGGCGGCGCCACGCGCGCGTACCAGTCGAGCACGTCGGCGTCGAGCAGATTCCATGCGTCGCGCGAACGCACGCGCGTGCCCACGCGCGGGCGCGACTCCACGAGCCCTTTCGAGGTGAGCGTGCGCAGCGCCTCGCGCAGCACGGTGCGACTCACGTCGAAGGCGTCCATCAGCTCGGCCTCGCGCGGCAACACCGTTGCCGGCGCAAAATCGCCGCGCAGGATTGCGCTGCCGAGTTCGAAAGCAACGGTGCCGTGCAGATCGCGCTGAATGCTCATCGTCCGTGGTGGTGGAATGCGTGGATGTGTGAATGCGGGAACGCGTGACGTGCCCAGATATTGGGAAGTCGCGCTAAATAATACTATTAATAGCACTTAAACGCGAATTTTGCAGTAGCATGTGCGCTGCTACGGGCCGCCGCGTTCGCTTTCCTTTGCACGCGCGCCCGCGTTTTTCACGGAGACATCGTATGAAAATCACGAGGATTGAAACCTTCATCGTTCCGCCGCGCTGGTGTTTCGTGAAGATCGAGACCGACGAAGGCATCGTCGGTTGGGGCGAACCCGTCGTCGAAGGCCGCGCGCATACCGTGGCCGCCGCCGTCGACGAACTCGCCGACTATCTGCTCGGCAAAGACCCACGCAACGTCGAGGACCACTGGCAGGTCATGTATCGCGCGGGTTTCTATCGCGGCGGCCCGATTTCCATGAGCGCGATCGCCGGCGTGGATCAGGCGCTCTGGGACATCAAGGGCAAATTCCACGGCGTGCCCGTACACACGCTGCTCGGCGGTCAGGTGCGCGATCGCATCAAGGTGTATTCGTGGATCGGCGGCGACCGCCCGAGCGACGTCGCGAACAACGCGCGCGCCGTGGTCGAGCGCGGCTTCCAGGCCGTGAAGATGAACGGCTCGGAAGAGTTGCAGATCATCGACACCTTCGACAAGGTGCAAGGCGTCATCAACAACGTCGCGGCCGTGCGCGAAGCGGTGGGACCGAACGTCGGCATCGGCGTGGACTTCCACGGCCGCGTCCACAAGCCGATGGCCAAGGTGCTCGCGAAGGAACTCGATCCGTACAAGCTGATGTTCATCGAGGAGCCGGTGCTCTCGGAAAACGTCGAGGCGCTGCGCGACATCGTCAATCAGACCAGCACGCCGATCGCGCTCGGCGAGCGCCTGTATTCGCGCTGGGACTTCAAGCACATTCTCGCGGGCGGTTACGTCGACATCATCCAGCCCGACGCCTCGCACGCGGGCGGCATTACCGAGTGCCGCAAGATCGCCTCGATGGCGGAAGCCTACGACGTCGCGCTCGCGCTGCACTGCCCGCTCGGCCCGATCGCGCTCGCGACCTGCCTGCAAATCGACGCCGTGAGCTACAACGCGTTCATCCAGGAGCAGAGCCTCGGCATTCACTACAACCAGGGCAACGATCTGCTCGACTACATCAAGAATCCGGAAGTCTTCAAGTACGAAGACGGCTTCGTGTCGATTCCGCAAGGCCCCGGCCTCGGCATCGAAGTGAACGAAGAAAAGGTACGCGAAATGGCGAAGGTCGGCCACCGCTGGCGCAATCCGGTGTGGCGTCACGCGGATGGCAGCGTCGCCGAGTGGTGAGTACACGGTGAACGCACGGTGAGCGCACGGTGAGCGCACTGCGATCGTGACGATCGCGGCTGTCGCTGCCCTCGCCGCGATCGCCACGGCTTCCGCGATTCACGTTCGATGATTCAAGTTTGAAGCGCGAACGCGCGGCCGCGAGCGTAACGTGACGCTCGCCGCGCCGCGCGTTTCAGCGGCGTAACGTTTCTGGCCGGTTTCGGGCCGCGTCCGCGCGACCGGGCGCACGATGCCAGCGACCTATGTCGGTTTCGCACACAAGGAACGCGCGCAAACCCGCGCCGCCCAAGGCTCGCGACTTTTTTCGGCCGCCGCGCGAGCGCCCAAGGCCGCGCTGGCCCGCGACTTGCTGAATCCCTTGCAACTCAAACAACAGGGCTGCAAGGGAGATACATGGGCGCGTCGCTTCCCGATTACCTGATTCGCGAACAAGCCGCCGTGGGTGCGCTTGTCGTGTTCGGCGTGCTGCGCGTGATCGCGGCGGCCGTCGCGCTGACGCACGGTTGGCGCATCGTCCGGATCGAGCATGCGGCGATCGGCGCGGCGGTGCTCTGGTGCGCGCCGCAGCTCGTCGAGCTGATGACGCAGGCCACGTCCGTCGCGGCGCTCGCCGAACTCGAAGGCAAGGCCGTGGGCTGCGCCATCGCCCTTTTCTTCGCACCGATCCTGAGTCATCGGCTCGGCTACGAATAGCCGAAGCCGAACCCGAGCCGGGGCGAAACCAAAGCGCAATCGAAGCGGAGCCGAACCGAAGCCGGCGTCCGCTCTCGCCATGTTTCAACCTTGCATCACATAGCCGGGCACGCTGTGCGCGAGCGCCGCGGCAATCACGAGCACGCCGATCATCACGATCGCTTCCAGGTGGATGACGTTGACGAAGCGGCGCGCCGCCGCCGTGGACGCGGCGCGCCGCAGTTCCGGCATCGCCACCATGCGGTTGAAGCCGCCGAGCAATAGCGCGAACACCACGAGCGCGAGCTTGAGCAGCAGCACGCGGCCCCAGGCGCTCCCGACGATGGCGTCGAGGGAGCCGCCGCTGCCGCGCACGGTGTTGAACACGCCCGTGGCGATCACGAAGCCCACGGCGAACATCGCGACGTTCGACACCTGGCCCGCCGTGCGGATCAGCACGCCGCGCGCCGTGGACGTGCCGAGCGCCGGCAGCACCGCCAGCCCGCCCGCCATCACGATGCCGCTCCAGGCGCTCGCGCTCAGCACGTGCAAGGTGTGCAGGCCGAGCGCGGCGGAGGCAAAACCGGCGTCGGCGGCATGGCCGAGACCCGCGCGCCCCGCCGCGATTGCGATGAGCGCGAGCCACAGCACGCCGTCGCGCGCGACGCTCGACGCCGCGAACGCGCAGCCGAGCAGCACGAGCGCGCCCGCGAACGCCACGGCCCATGCGTGGCCGACATGCGTTTGCGCGAGCACGGTGCCGAGCACGCCAAACGCGCCGGGCAGCGATGAACCGCTGATCGACGCGCCTTCGTAGAGCAGCCACATCGCGAGCGCCGCCACGAGCACGCAGGCGGCCGCGCGCAGCGAGCGTTGCGCGCGCAGCCACGCGAGCCGCGCGGGCGCAACCGCCGTGCGGCCGTCCTTGTCGAGCCACGCGCCATAGAACGCCGAGCCGAGCGCGAACGCGTACGCCACGTTCACGAGCGCCGCCATGGCGACCTGTCCGATCCAGAGCCAGTCAGCTTTCATCGGTGCGCGCTCTCGCGTGGGTCGGGAGCGCGGCGGGAACGGGAAGAACGGGTTTGCGGCAACGGTGGGGAAAGAGCAATTGGAGTCATCGAGACGAGTGGCAAGGAAACAACATGAAAACGGAGCGTCGGCGGTGGCGGCGCGAAGGGACTTCTTCGCGCGGGACTTCGTTGCGCGAAGGTGCCTCGTTCGATAACCGGCGCGCACATCGGTTCCATCGGTTCCATCGGCTCCATCGGTTCCACGCGCGCTTCGGAGCAGCACGCGGGCAGCACGCGGGCGGCAATCGGCGGCACGATGCGCACGCATCGGCACAAGACGCAATCGCGCGCAGCCGCACGAAACCCGCAAAGCGCCCGAAATCGCGCGAAGCGTCCCGCGATGCGCGCGGCATGAGCCTCGCGCGAGTGCGGGACAACCCCGTGTCACCGATCGGCGAACAGGTGCAGAATCATAACCGGCGAAGCCGCGACTCCGAGACGCGAACGCGGCGGGCCAGCAACCACGGCGGTTCGCGGCATCCGGCATGGCAAATGCGGCAAATAGTCGCAGCCAGGACCCGATGCTAGAATCGGCTGCGTTGCCGCAGCGCGCCCGGTCTTCTGCTTTCATCGCGCGCAGCCTGGGAGCCGGGCCGTTCGAAGCCTGGTCAGGTCTACGATAAAGATGGAGTCACGCGTGTCCCCAAGACGTATCTTCCGGCCGCTCATTCCGCTCGTCGCGCCTCTGGCAGCAGCACTTTTGCTCGGCACGACCGGTGCGTTCAACGCCGCGCTCGCCCAGAGCGCGAATCCTCCGCAACCTAAAGCTCCCGACACGATCGAAGCGCGCGTGCAGGGCTGCACCGCCTGCCACGGCTCGCACGGCCAGGGCACCGACAACGACTACTTCCCGCGTCTCGCCGGCAAGCCGGCCGAGTATCTCTACAACCAGTTGACGAATTTTCGCGATGGGCGCCGCAAGTACCCTCCGATGAATTATCTGGTCACCTATCTTTCGGACGACTACCTGCACGAGATCGCCACGTATTTCTCGCAGCAGCGGCCGCCCTATCCGCCGCCCGCGAAGCCGTCGGTCGGCGACGCCACGCTCGCGCGCGGCCAGAACATCGTGCTGCACGGCGATCCGGGCAAGCAGATTCCGGCCTGCGCGGCCTGCCACGGCGCGAAGCTCACGGGCATGGAGCCGGCCATTCCGGGCCTGGTCGGGCTGCATTCGGACTACATCAGCGCGCAGATCGGCGCCTGGCGTTCGGGCTCTCGCCATGCGAAGGCGCCCGACTGCATGCACGAGATCGCCACGCGCCTCACCGACGAAGACGTGAGCGCGGTCGCGGCCTGGCTCGCGATGCAAACCGCGCCGCAAAATCCCGTGCCGGCGCCGGCTGGCTCGTTGAAGACGCCGCTCGCGTGCGGCAGCGAACCGCAATAAGGCGCCGGGAGACAGCCAATATGAACCGCAAGTCCCTGTTCGCACTCTCCGCCGTCGTCGTGGCAGCCGCCGCGGCGCTCGTGCCGGTGCTCTGGTCCGGCGCCGACTATCTCCACAACGGCGCGGCGCAAGCCGCCACCACCGCCGATCAGGCGAGCCTCATCAAGAAGGGGGAATACCTCGCCCGCGCCGGCGACTGCATCGCCTGCCACACGGTGCGCGGCGGCAAGCAGTTCGGCGGCGGCCTGCCGATGGCCACGCCGTTCGGCACGCTCTACACGCCCAACATCACGCCCGACGATCAATACGGCATCGGCAAATGGAGCGCCGACGACTTCTATCGCGCGATGCACACGGGCCGCTCGAAGGACGGCAGCCTGCTCTATCCGGCCTTCCCGTTCGCGAGCTACACGAGGGTCTCGCGCGCCGACTCCGACGCGATCTACGCGTATCTGCGCTCGGTGCCGCCCTCGAACGTGCCGAGCCGGCCGCACGAGCTGCGCTTCCCGTTCAACAACCGCAATCTGCTGATCGGCTGGCGCACGCTGTTCTTCCGCGAAGGCGAGTACAAGCCCGATCCCACCAAGTCGGTGGAATGGAACCGCGGCGCGTATCTCGTCGAAGGTCTCGGCCACTGCGGCATGTGCCATACGTCGATCAACGCGGTGGGCGGTCCGGTCAATTCGGCGGCGTTCGCGGGCGGCCTGATCCCGTTGCAGAACTGGTACGCGCCCTCGCTCACCGGCAGCGAAGGCGGACTCGGCGACTGGGAAACGAAGGACATCGCGAGTCTCCTGAAAACGGGCGTATCGCAGCGCGGCGCCGTGTTCGGGCCGATGGCCGACGTGATCCACAACAGCCTGCAATACCTTTCGGACGACGACATCCACGCGATGGCGACGTATCTCAAGACCATCCCGCAGAAGAAGGAAGCGCCCGAAACCATGCAGATGGAGACGTCCGAAGCGTTCGGCGGCGAACTCTTACAGCAAGGTCAGAAGATTTACCATGACCAGTGTGCGAAGTGTCACGCGGAAAACGGTCTCGGCATGCCGCCGAATTTCCCGCCGTTGGCGAACAACCAGTCGATCCAGATGCATTCGGCCGTGAACCCGATCCGCATGGTGCTCAACGGCGGTTATCCGCCGAGTACGGGAGGCAACCCGCGCCCCTACGGCATGCCGCCGTTCGCGCAGTCGTTGTCGAACCAGGAAGTCGCGGCCGTGGTCACGTTCATCCGCATGTCCTGGGGCAACAAGGGCACGCCGGTCTCGCCGCAGCAGGTGGCCGATCTGCGCTCCGCGCCGCTCGATTGATGCGCGCCCCCATGCGCGGTCGCGCCGCCGCAACGGGGGCTTTCGCCCGCAGAGCGGTAGCGGGCCGCGGGTAACTGCTATAGTGACGTTTGCCTGACGAGGGCGCAGTTCGCGGAAAGCGGGCTGCGCCCTTCGCTATTTGGCGGCCCGGCGTGTCCTGCACCCGTCCCGGGCGCGCCGGAACACGAAAGGCGAACGGCGCGAGGCCGCGATGCGCCGAATGCGCGGTTGAATGCGCGGTTGAATGCGCGGCTGAAAGACGCGGTTGAAAGACGCAGTGAAAATCGCTTGAATGCAGTTGCAAGGCAAGGCGCGCGGCTGGCGGAGCCGCGGCGGCGCGCTGCGGGGCAAGAAGAACAAGGAGTGTCGTCATGCACGCCGGTGAGCGTCTGAACAGCATTACTCACCTCGTGGGCGCGATGTTGTCGATCGCGGGGCTCGTCTCGCTCGTGACGCTCGCCGCGTTCGACCACGACGCGTACAAGGTCGTGAGCTTCGCTGTCTACGGCGCGATGCTCTGCGCGCTCTACACGATTTCGACGCTCTATCACGGCGTTCGCGGCCCGCGTCTGAAGGCCGTGCTGCAAAAGTGCGACCACGCCGCCATCTATCTGCTGATTGCGGGCAGCTATACTCCGTTCACGCTCGTGACGCTGCGCGGCCCCTGGGGCTGGTCGCTGTTCGGCGTGAGCTGGGGGCTGGCCGCGCTCGGCATCGTGCAGGAACTCACGCTGGGCAAGCGCACGCGAGTGCTTTCGATGGTGCTCTACGTGGTGATGGGCTGGCTCGCGGTGGTGGCGGTCCGGCCGCTGCTCGAAGCGCTGCCGGCGGCGGGCACCGCGTGGCTTCTGGCCGGCGGCGTCATCTACAGCGCCGGCATTTATTTTTTCGTCAACGACGAACGCATCCGGCACGGACATGGAATCTGGCATCTGTTCGTGCTCGCCGGGAGCGTTTGTCAGTTCGTGAGCGTCGCGCGCTACGTCGCGTGACGCGTCAATGCGAAGCCATCGCGCAGCCGCCCCAGTGTTCGCGGCCGCGCGATGCAACTTAACGCCAGCCGACGGGTCTTGTTAGCTCCGTCCGGTCATGAAATCCGCGGCGCGCGCACTGGCGCGCCGTCCGAACAACGCGAAGGGCGGCCGATGGCCGGGCGCATGGCGTCCGGCAGGACCGTCCCGCCGCCTCGCGCCGCAGCGCGCCCATGGGCCGCGATGCGACGCCGGCGCCACTGCAATACACATAGGTATTTATGTCTTTCGATTCTCTCGGCTTGTCCGAACCGCTGGTCCGCGCTGTCAACGAACTCGGCTACACCACGCCCACGCCCATCCAGGCACAGGCGATTCCCGCAGTGCTCGCCGGCGGCGACCTGCTCGCGGGCGCGCAAACCGGCACGGGCAAGACCGCCGGCTTCACGCTGCCGATCCTCCAGCGCCTCACCGACATGCCGGCCGCCGCAAGCGGCAAGCGCGTCGTGCGCGCGCTGATCCTCACGCCCACGCGCGAACTCGCCGCGCAGGTCGAGGAAAGCGTGCGCGCCTACGGCAAGTACCTGAAGCTCAGATCCACGGTGATGTTCGGCGGCGTCGGCATCAACCCGCAGATCGACGCGCTCCGGCGCGGCGTCGACATCGTCGTGGCCACGCCCGGCCGCCTGCTCGATCACATGCAGCAGAAAACCATCGACCTCTCGCAGCTCGAGATTCTCGTGCTCGACGAAGCCGACCGCATGCTCGACATGGGTTTCATCCACGACATCAAGCGCGTGCTCGCGAAGCTGCCGCCCAAGCGCCAGAACCTGCTCTTTTCGGCCACTTTCGCCGACGAGATCAAGGCGCTCGCCGACAGCCTGCTCGACTCGCCCGCGCTGATCGAAGTCGCGCGCCGCAACACCACGGCCGAAACCGTCGCCCAGAAAATCTATCCCGTCGACCGCGACCGCAAGCGCGACCTGCTCACGCACCTGATCCGCCAGCACAACTGGTTTCAGGTGCTCGTGTTCACGCGCACCAAGCACGGCGCGAACCGTCTCGCCGAACAGCTCACGAAGGACGGCATCAGCGCGCTCGCGATTCACGGCAACAAGAGCCAGTCGGCGCGCACGCGCGCCTTGAGCGAGTTCAAGGACGGCACGCTCCAGGTGCTCGTGGCCACCGACATCGCCGCGCGCGGCATCGACATCGACCAGTTGCCGCACGTCGTCAACTACGATCTGCCGAACGTGCCGGAAGACTACGTACACCGCATCGGCCGCACGGGCCGCGCGGGTGCGACGGGCGAAGCGGTGTCGCTGGTTTGCGTCGACGAACACCAGTTGCTCAAGGACATCGAGAAGCTCATCAAGCGCGCGGTGCCGCAGGAAGTCATTGCAGGCTTCGAGCCGGACCCGAACGCCAGGCCCGAGCCGATCCAGCGCCGCAGCCAGCCGCAAGGCCGCTCGCCGCGCCAGGGTCAGGGGCAAGGTCAGCAAGCGCAAGGACAGGGGCAAGGACAGGGCCAGCGCGCGGGCCGCGAAGCCGCGCAAGGCGGCAAGCCTGGCGGCGCTCGTGCGGGCCAGGCGCGGGATTCCCGCGACTCGCGCGATGCTCGCGAAACACGCGAACCGCGTGAGGCCCGCGAGCCGCGCGGCAACAACGGCGCGCGCGGCGGCCGCACGGGCGGTCACGCCGCCAACGGCAACGGCGCGAACCCCAACGCCAATGCCGCCAACGCGAACGCCGGCCAGCGCCCGGGCAAGCCCGCCAATGGCGGCGCGCGTTCGGCCAAGCCGCAGGTCGCGGCGAACCACGGCGCGCAAGGCGCGCGCGGCGAACATACGCGCCGTGAAAGCCAGCGCGGCGTCTCGCACGAAAGCGCGCTCGGCCGCCCGCAGCAGCGCAAACCGCAGTCGAACCCCGGCGCGCTGCTCGGCGGCGGCCGCCCCGGCTCGCGACGCGACGGCAACGGCCAGCGCGACCGCTGAGCCAAAGATTGGCCGGCGATTTGCCGACGACTGGCCGACGACTGGCCGCCGGTAGACAGAAAGCAAAAAGCCGCGCGAAATGCGCGGCTTTTTTACGTCTGCGGCAAGCGTCGAGAGACGCCGCGCAGAGTCGGCGGAAGAATTAGCGGAAGAACACGTGCTGCGTAATCTTCGCGAGCGGGTAATGGACGCTCGGCTGGATCTTCGCGGGAATGTCGAGCGGCTTGAGCAGCATCTTCACGCACATGTCGGCCGACAGGTTGCGCCGCACGAGCTTGTTGACGCGCGCGGTCAGCTCGCGATTGTAGGCCGCGTCGCGCACGCGATCGGGATAACGCATCGCGAACACATGGCGCAGCGCGATCTCCGAATCCTCGTTCTTGATCTCCATCACGCGGCGCAAGAGCGCACCGAGCACGGCGAAGCGGCCGTGCCCTTCCTTCTGGTTGTACTTCTTGAAGTATCGGAAAAAGTGCTTGTAGTGACGCACTTCGTCGCTGCGTATATTGGCCGTGATTTCCTTGAGCACCGGCTCGTTCGAGCATTCGCCGATGGCGCGGTACAGGGTCGCGGTGCCCGTTTCCACCACGCAGCGCGCCACCATTTCCAGCGCGCGCGTTTTCTCGAACTCCTCGAACGAACACGTTTTGGAGTATTCGTCGATGAAATTCCGAAACGCCGTGTCCCAGTCGAATTCGGGCCAGACGTACTGGATGTAGGTTTTCAGCGCGCGGCCGTGCTGAAGCTCCTCGATTTCCCACTCCCGGTTGAGCCAGTCCGACACTTCCGGGTCGCCGTTGAAGAACGCGCTCAGGTTGCTCGTGTAGATGTCCGAGCCGCTTTCGATAAACGAAGAGGCGCAGAGCAGCAGCATGAGGTCTTCGTTGGCGCGTGCATGCTGAAGATCGATGCGGGTGAGATCGATGTCTTCGATACGCCACGGCATGACGTGGCGAGGCTCATTGTCGTTACGCATGGTCCGAACTCCCAAAGCGGCATCTGTGCTCACGTGGCGCGGAGCGGGCTCCCAGCCCGCGTATTGCACGTGTCACGCGCACACGCTTTCACCCACGGTGAAAGGCACCAGCCATCCCGATTCAATCTTAGCTGTTGTTTCGCGAAGCTGCAGTCATGGAGCACAGACCGATCCCGGCCCCCACAGTTCCAGGAAAAGACGACTTCCTATGATCCATTCGACCTTGCGGGCGGCGCGCCGACGTTTCCTTACAATTTCGGCATGCCGGTCCGATCCTATCGACGGCGCTTCGCTCGCCTCGCCGCGCGCGCCCGCGATTCACTGCGCATTGCGGCGGCGCGGCACGAACCTCAAGTGAATTCGCGAAACCGGCCGCCCCGCTCAACCGCTTTCCGCAAGCGGGAATGTCAAAGGGAATATTTTCGGCATGTGGTTTGTACAACGTAGCGGCGTTGACTACACTCCAGTTCCCCGCTGCCGATCGCGGGCTGAAAGCCGCTTTGCCGCGCTCGCCGCGCACGACGTTCATGCACGGCGCCGCGAGCGGCGCACCGCGCAGCCCCATGATCGACGCGCTTGCATGCTTTCGCTCACACCTACCGCATGACTGTCGCCGCGCCGCCGCACCCTTCGGCCGCGCACGACCTCTGATGCGGCAACACGGAGAGAACGATGCTGAGTCCGCATGAATTCGCCACGCTGCTGCTCGTGAAAGACGCCCCGAACCAGCTCGACATGGAACGGGAAGAACTCGACGCCCTCCTCGAACGGCAGCTTGTCCAACTGGAGCGCCTTGCTTCCGGCCTCCAGCAATGGCGATTGACCGAAATCGGCAACTCCGCCCTGCGCGCCATCAAACGGTGTTCGTAAGGCCGCGCACACCGCGCGGCAGGCTCATCCCAGATTAGCGCAACTCCAAACCTTCGCGGACGCAAGGACGTCCGCCAGCCCGCCGGTATGCGTTCGAACCCACGCGGGCACGTCCCCGATGCAGGCGCAACGCCTCTAACGCATGCGCCTGCAGTGCATGGTCACGCGGACCCGCGCGCTTCACGCCCGCGTGACCATCTTTTTTGCCCAGGGATTCAACCGGCGAGATCGCGCCGGCGAGCCCGTCACGGCCAAGGACGTCGCGGCCAGGACAGCATGCCCCGCCCGGCGGCGCCGTGCCGCCTACCCCGCCCGCAGCGTGGAATCGACGGCTGCGCGCCAGCTCAGCGCATTCGCGCGCTGGTCGTTAAGGAAGCTCACCCATTGATTGCGCGCCGCCGGATCGCTGCTCTGGCCGAATTCCGCATATTGCTTCGCGAGCGCCGCCTGGAAGCCGCAGAACTGCGTCTGCGGCAACTTGCCGTGACGCTGCGCCACCCAGGCGTCGAACACGGCCGAATAAACGGCTTGCGCGTCGTTGCCGTAATCCACCGTCTGGGCGCCGCACATCTGCTGCAACGCGGCGAACGAGGGCGCGCCCCAACCGCCATCGACACTGGTGGGCACCGCGCCCGCGCATCCCGCGAGCAGCGCGGCCGCGCCGATCATCGCCATTCCACGCATGATTGCCTCGTTTCCGGCTGGTTAGCCTGATAGTTTCGAACGCGGCCATTGTCGCACCGAGCGGCGCGCGCCACACCCTGGCCGTTCGGCCGAGGCGACTTGCGCGCGGCTTTCAGGCTATGCTGGCCTGCACCTCATCACCTTCACCCGGAGGAGACCGCACGATGGCCGAGTCGTACATCCTCGCGCTGGACCAGGGCACGACGAGTTCGCGCGCCCTGCTGCTCGATCGCGGCGGCGCCATCGTCGCGCTCGCGCAAAAGGAATTCGCGCAGCACTACCCGCGGCCCGGCTGGGTGGAGCACGATCCGCGCGACATCTGGTCGAGCCAGGCGGGCGTGGCGGCGGAGGCGCTCACGCGCGCGGGCGTGGGCAGCGCAGCGGTGTCGGCCATCGGCATCACGAACCAGCGCGAAACCACCATCGTCTGGGACCGCGAAACGGGTCAGCCCGTTTATAACGCCATCGTCTGGCAGGACCGCCGCACGGCCGGCTTCTGCGACGACCTCAAGCGGCAAGGCCACGAGTCGGCCGTGCGCGCGAAAACGGGCCTGCCGATCGACGCGTATTTTTCGGCCACCAAGATCCGCTGGATTCTCGATCACGTCGAGGGCGCGCGCGAGAAGGCGCGCGCGGGCAAGCTCGCGTTCGGCACCGTCGATAGCTGGCTCATGTGGCATCTCACGCGCGGCGCGCTGCACGCCACCGACGTCACCAACGCCGCACGCACCCTGCTGTTCGACATCCACGCGCTGCAATGGGACGACGACTTGCTCGCGCTGTTCGACATCCCGCGCGCGATGCTGCCGGAAGTGCGTTCGTCGTCGGAAATTTACGCGCGTACGGCGGGCGCGTTGTTCGCCAGCGAAATTCCGCTCGCGGGCGTGGCCGGCGACCAGCATGCGGCGCTGTTCGGGCAGATGTGCCTGCGTCCCGGCATGGCGAAGAACACCTACGGCACCGGCTGCTTTCTCGTGATGAACACCGGCGACGCGCCGATCGAGTCGCGCCACAACCTGGTCACCACCATTGCGTGGCAGGCGCTCGGCAAAACGCAGTACGCGCTCGAAGGCAGTATTTTCATCGCGGGCGCGGTGGTGCAGTGGCTGCGCGACGGCTTGGGCATCATCCGCAGCGTAAGCGAGATCGAAGCGCTCGCGGCCAGCGTGCCGCACAGCGACGGCGTGTATCTCGTGCCCGCGTTCGCGGGCCTCGGCGCGCCGCACTGGAACGCGCATGCGCGCGGCACGCTGTTCGGCGTCACGCGCGGCACGAGCGCGGCGCACATCGCGCGTGCGGCGCTCGACGCCATCGCGTACCAGTCGTACGACGTGCTCGCCGCGATGCAAGCCGATTCGGGCATGCGCGTGAAGGAGCTACGCGTAGACGGCGGCGCGTGCGCGAACAATCTGCTGATGCAGTTCCAGGCCGATCTGCTCGGCGCCGACGTGCTGCGCCCGCGCGCAAGCGAAAGCACGGCGCTTGGCGCGGGCTACCTTGCGGGGCTTGCCGTGGGTTTCTGGCGCGACATCGGCGAATTGCAGCAACAGTGGCAGCTAGACCGCCGCTTCACGCCCGCGCTGCCGCGCGCGGACGTCGCCCGCTCGCTGGCGGGCTGGCAGCGTGCGATCGGCGCGGCGAAGGCATGGGCCGACTCGGGCGAAGCCGCACGCGGCGGCGACGGTTGAATCGCCGGGCGCGCCGGTAAAAGCACGTATCATGTCGGGCTGGCGGCGGCTTGAGGGCTCTTGTGCCTGGTCCCTCGCCTCGCGCTCATTTCGTTTTTTGTCCCTTTCGTTTCACGCATGATCGACCATCTCATCTGCGACTGCGACGGCGTGCTCGTCGACAGCGAAGTCATCGCCGACCGCGTTCTTCTCGACACCCTCACGCAAACGTTTCCCGGCGTCGATTTCCACGCCGCCGTGCAGTCGGCGTTCGGCCAGCAAACCTCGCGCTTTCTCGCCGATCTCGCCGCGCGCATGAATCTCGTCATGCCGGAAGATTTTCTCGGGACGATCGAACACAATTGCGAAGCGGCCATCGCCCAGTCGGTAAGCCCGATCAACGGCGTGCGCGACGCGTTGCGCGGGGTGTCGCTGCCCGTGGCGGTGGTGTCGAACAGCCGGCTCACGCGCGTTCACGCCTCGGTGCGCCGCGCGGGACTCGACACGATCTTCGGCGAACGCGTTTTTAGCGCCGAAATGGTTGCGCGGCCGAAGCCCTATCCCGACGTCTATCTGCACGCGGCAAAAACGCTGGGCGTGGCCCCGGCGCGTTGTCTCGTGGTCGAAGACAGCATCTCGGGATTGAATGCCGCGCGCGCGGCAGGCATGAAAACCATCGCGTTCGTGGGCGCGAGCCACATTCCGTCCGGTTACGCCGACGTGCTGCGCGAGATGGGCATCACACGCATCATGACGCACATGGATGAATTGCCCGCGCTCGTGGAAGCGGGCATGCGCGGCGAATTCGGCGACGTGCAGTCCTGAATTTCACCTTCCACGGCCCGCGCCCAAATGAAAACGGCGCGCGAAATCTCGCGCGCCGTGCTTCGCTCGAACGGTCAAGCGCTCGAACATTTAAGCGCTCGAATGCTCAAGCGCTTGAACGCCGCTTGAACGTCGCTTGAACGCCGCTCGAAACGCAAATCAAGCCGGTTCGGCGCAACGCTCGCGCGCAGCCGCGATCGACTCGCGGAACGCCACGAGTTCGGCGATCGTCAGCATCGGCAGGCCGTGCAGTTTCGCGAAATCGTCGACCTGCTGGCCGCGCGCCATCGTGCCGTCCGGGTTCATCAACTCGCAAAGCACGCCGGCGGGCGCGAGGCCCGCGAGCGAGGCGAGATCGACGGTGCCTTCGGTGTGGCCGCGGCGCGCGAGCACGCCGCCCTTTTGCGCGCGCAGCGGAAACACGTGGCCGGGACGCACAATGTCGGCGGGCTGCGCGTTCGGGGCGATGGCGGCGCGGATCGTCGTCACGCGGTCGGCGGCGCTAACGCCGGTGCTCACGCCGTCGCGCGCCTCGATCGACACCGTGAACGCGGTGCGGTTGCGGCTTTCGTTGTGCGCGACCATTGGCGGCAATTCGAGCGCGCGCACTTTCTCGTCCGAAAGGCAGAGGCAAACAATGCCGCTGCACTCGCGGATAAAGAGCGCCATGGTTTCGGGCGTGAGCCGCTCGGCGGCGACGATCAGATCGGCTTCGTCCTCGCGGTCGTGATCGTCCTGGAGCACGACGGGCCGGCCCTCGCGCATGGCTTGCAGCGCGGCGGCGATGCGCGGCGGCACCGGTTCGGTTTCGAGGTACGGGATATCCGCAACGGCGTCGAGCAAATCGACGGCGGACGGGGCAAACGTGGAACTGGCGGTAACGGACATGTGAAACGCTCCTCGCGAGAGTGGGGCGAAAAACGTTTCAGGGCATTGCAAACAGACAGGCATCCCGGCACGCGCCGTCCGGCAAACGCGCCGCGCTCCGAAAAGAACGCGCGCATCGGCCGAACGCGGCGGCGGATGGACAACCGTGACCATCTGCACATCTTCTTCCATCCGGACTATGACCGTCGGCTCTGGCATCGCACCAGATCTGCTGACCCTCGCGCGGGCAAAAGCTCGCGCGAGGCGCTCGCGGGCTTGCCGGCGTTGCCTTGCGGCGCGGCCGGCATACCGCCGGTGGGGAATTTCACCCCGCCCTGAAGACGCACTGATTGCCGGAAAATCCGGCGGGCAAAGGATACAACAGGCCGCGCGATCGTGCAGCGCGGAAAAACGGCGACTCGGCCCGGACTTCAGCCGGTATCAGTCGATCACCGCCGGCTGCGGCGCCGCAGCTCCGGCGGCTTGCGCGGCGTGCAGCGATGTCGAAGCCGAAGCGGGCACGTCCCAGCGCGGCGGCGTTTCGGCATTGAGCGTGACGCGGAACACGCGCGCCTCGGTGTCGCCGGGATTGCGCAGGCTGTGCGGCTGGTCGGCGTCGAACACGATCGCGTCGCCGGTCGCGAGCAACTGGCGGCGCTCATGGACGCTCACTTCGAGCGTGCCTTCGCTCACGACGAGATTCACCGTGGTGCCGGGCGCGCGAAGCGTGCCGGGCTCGGTGTGCAGCGGCGCGATGCGCAACTCGTGGAATTCGGCGGCGGCCGGCTCGCTTTCCGGATAGAGCGCGCGCGCCGAAAAGCGGCCGTCGGCGGAAACGAGCCGCGTGGCGCGGTCGGCGGGCAAATGCTCGAAGCCGTTCACCGCGTGCTTGCGCAAGAACGCCGACACCGACACCTTGAGCGCCGCCGCGACCTTGCAGAGCACCTTGATCGACGGCACGCTGCGCGCCGATTCGACCTGCGCGAGCATCGCCCGCGAGACGCCCGAGGCGCGCGCGAGCGCATCGAGCGAAAGCTGGCGCTCGGCGCGCAGCCGCGCGAGATTCACGCCCACGAGGTATTCGAGCGCGTCGTACGGTCCTTCGTTGTGCGCAGCGGCGTGCTGGGCGTCGCGCACCAGCGCGAGGGGTGAATGCATGGCTGCCTCCCGGTATTGCCGCATGCGAAGCGGCGCAAGAGCCTGAATGGAGGCAAGACTAGCATCGCGATTTGCCGCGCCCAACGAAGTTATCTTCACACTGATATCAGCATTGCAGAGCGCGATTCCGGGAATGCTTTCGCGGCCTGCGCATAAGGCGCTCACCTGTTCTGCCGCGCCGCCCCACGCGCGGCGCGCCGGCGCGTGGCGCATGTCGAGCCGCACGGCAAGCATCGCGACAATGCCCATGCGAAGGCATCGGCGCGCGGTCCGCGAGTTTGCCGCCGGGCATGTTGCCGAGCATGAGCGGGCCTGCACGGTGCCGCCTGAAGCCGCGCCGGAATCGACGGATGGCGAAGCGGCGCGGCGATGGGCGCTGCGCGGTTATGAACGCACGGTAAAGTCGATGTGCGATGTCGCCGACGATCTTCGCGCCGGGCGGCTAGAGACGGCGATGCCCGAACGACGCTGCCCAACGCGCCGCTGCACGCGCGCTGTCACCGCAACCGTTTTTCCGCGCCGCGCGCAAGGGCGCCGCCGGATTTTCTCAGCCGGGCGTTTCGCCCGGACTTCGAGGGAATTCGAGGCGCCGGCGGCCCGCACCGGCCGCACCGGCCCGGCACGGCACGGCCAAAGCGGACGCAAAGCGCGAAGGCGCAAACGGATATAATGTTGGATTGCGCGCGCAGCGATTAGCACCGGTTTCATGCGCGACGAAAACAAGCCACAAGCAAGGCGGAGCGTCCCGAGCCGCCAAATGTGCATCAGCAGGTGCGCGTCGGCAGATACAGGTTGCCGGGATCGGTTCCGGCCGGTTCACCGCACCCCGATTCGGCCCTCTTAATTCAAAGAACCCGTAGTCCATCACATGCATCCCGTGCTCCGGCACGCGCATCAAGCGGACGACGCCCCCAGGTCAACCACTGTGAACGGCGAAACCCGATGACCAAGAAAGTTTATGTAAAGACCTTTGGCTGCCAGATGAACGAGTACGACTCCGACAAAATGGTCGACGTGCTCGGCGCCGCCGAAGGCCTCGTGAAGACGGACACGCCCGAAGACGCGGACGTCATCCTCTTCAACACCTGCTCGGTGCGCGAAAAGGCGCAGGAAAAGGTCTTTTCCGACCTCGGCCGCGTGCGCGAGCTGAAGGAAGCGAATCCGAACCTGCTGATCGGCGTGGGCGGCTGCGTGGCGAGCCAGGAAGGCGCGGCCATCGTGTCGCGCGCGCCGTATGTGGATCTCGTGTTCGGTCCGCAAACGCTGCACCGCCTGCCGCAGATGATCGACGCGCGCCGCGCCTCGGGCCGCGCGCAGGTCGACATCACCTTCCCCGAAATCGAGAAGTTCGACCATCTGCCGCCGGCGCGCGTGGAAGGCCCGAGCGCGTTCGTCTCGATCATGGAAGGCTGCTCGAAATATTGCAGCTACTGCGTCGTGCCCTATACGCGCGGCGAGGAAGTGTCGCGCCCGCTCGATGACGTGCTCACCGAAATCGCCGGTCTCGCCGACCAGGGCGTGCGCGAAGTCACGCTGCTCGGGCAGAACGTCAACGCTTATCGCGGGAAATTCGGCGGCGCGCTCGCCGACGGCGCTCATGACGTCGCCGATTTCGCCACGCTGATCGAATACGTGGCCGAAGTGCCGGGCATCGAGCGCATTCGCTACACCACGTCGCATCCGAAGGAGTTCACGCAGCGCCTGATCGACGCTTACGCGAAGGTGCCGAAGCTCGTTTCGCATCTGCATCTGCCGGTGCAGCACGGCTCGGACCGCGTGCTGATGGCGATGAAGCGGGGCTACACGGTGCTCGAATACAAGTCGGTGATCCGCAAGCTGCGCGCGATCCGCCCCGACCTGTCGCTGTCGACCGACATCATCGTCGGCTTTCCCGGCGAGACCGAGGACGACTTCGAGAAAACCATGAAGCTCGTCGAGGAGATGAGCTACGACACGAGCTTCTCGTTCATCTACAGCCCGCGCCCCGGCACGCCCGCGGCGAACCTGCACGACGACACGCCGCGCGAAGTGAAGCTCAAGCGTCTGCAACACTTGCAAGCCACGATCGAAGAGAACGTGCAGCGCATCAGCCAGTCGATGGTCGGCCGGGTCGAGCGCATTCTCGTGGAAGGCCCGTCGCGCAAGGACCCGGGCGAACTCGCCGGCCGCACCGAAAACAACCGCGTGGTGAACTTCCCGGCGCCGCTCGCTTCGCACGCGCGCCTGATCGGCCAGATGATCGACGTGAAGATCAATCACGCGTACCCGCACTCGCTGCGCGGCGAACTCGTGCTCGCGCACGAAGACGCCCCGGCGCTCGCACACTGACCGCATCCACGGTATTGAGGAGTTCAGAGACACCTTGAAGCCCAATCAGCAGCATCTGGAATTCACCGCGCCGCGCGACGACAACGCGCGCCTCGCCAACCTCTGCGGGCCGCTCGACGAAAACCTGCGGCAGATCGAGCAGGCGCTCGACGTGACGCTCGCGCGGCGCGGCCATCGCATCGGCATTCGCGGGCGCGGCGCCAAGCTCGCGCTCGCGGCGCTCGAAAACTTCTACAACCAGGCGCGCGATCCGCTTTCCGTCGACGACATCCAGCTCGCGCTCGTGGAGGCGCGTCATCCGGCGAACCTCGTGAGCGATCCGCGCGAGAGCGGCAACGGCGGGCTGCGCGGCAAGGCCGGCGCCGGCAAGGGCGGCGACGGCGACAACGGCGGCGGCGGCGGCGACGACGCGGCGCAAGCCGATCCGCGCTTTCGCGGCGACCCCGATCATCCGTTCGACGAACCCGCCGGCAACGGCATCGACGTCGAAGATCAAGGCCCGAAGCTCTACACGCGCCGCGCCGACCTGCGCGGCCGCACGCCCGCGCAGCGCGACTACCTCAAGCAGATCATTTCGCACGACGTGACCTTCGGCATCGGGCCGGCGGGCACGGGCAAGACCTATCTCGCGGTGGCCTGCGCCGTGGACGCGCTGGAGCGCGATCAGGTCAAGCGCATCGTGCTCACGCGTCCGGCGGTGGAAGCCGGCGAGCGCCTCGGCTTTCTGCCCGGCGATCTCGCGCAGAAGGTCGACCCGTATCTGCGCCCGCTTTACGACGCGCTCTACGATCTGCTCGGTTTCGACAAGACGGCGAAGATGTTCGAGCGCCAGATGATCGAAATCGCGCCGCTCGCGTACATGCGCGGCCGCACGCTCAATCACGCGTTCATCATTCTCGACGAGGCGCAGAACACCACGCCCGAGCAGATGAAGATGTTCCTCACGCGCATCGGCTTCGGCTCGAAGGCGGTCGTGACCGGCGACACCACGCAGGTCGACTTGCCGCGCGGCCACAAGAGCGGCCTGATCGAAGCGCAGCAGGTGTTGAAGAACGTGCGCGGCATCGCGCTCACGCACTTCACGAGCGCCGACGTGGTGCGCCATCCGCTCGTCGCGCGCATCGTCGAGGCTTACGACGCGCACGCGAAGAAGGACGAAGGCAACGGCGACAGCCGCTGACCCGCACGCAAGACACTCATGGCCCGCGCACCCAAACTCAAGCTGACCGTTCAGTTCCCGGCCGCGAAGGCGTTTCCCGAGCACAAGGCCGCGCTGCCGCGCGCGACCGTGGCGACGTGGCTCAAGGCCGCCCTCTTCGCCGACGCGGAACTGGCGGTGCGCTTCGTCGACGCCGAGGAAGGCCGCGCGCTCAACCGCGGCTATCGCGGCAAGGACTACGCGACCAACGTGCTCACCTTCGCCTACGCGGAAAGCGAGGACGACCCCGTGACCGGCGACTTGATCCTCTGCTGCCCCGTGGTCGAAAAGGAAGCCGCCGAGCAAGGCAAGACGCTCGCCGCGCATTACGCGCATTTGCTCGTCCACGGCGCGCTGCACGCGCAAGGCTACGATCACGAGAACGACGCCGAAGCCGAGGAAATGGAAGGCATCGAAACCGAGGTGCTCAATTCGCTCGGTTTTGCCGATCCGTACCAGTGATCCCGCGACCGACGTAGCGATCCCATGAACGACACGCGCACGCCCGACCCAAACGATCCGCCGCCAACGTTCGAAACGACCGAAACGCACGAGCAGCGCGTCGCGCAAACGCCGCCCGGCGCGCCGTGCCCCGGCTATCCGCCCACGCTGGGCGAATCGCGTCTGTTGAGCGAAGACGAGCTGCGCGCCTCGCTCGCCTGCATGCTCGCAAACTGGGACGGCCAAACCGATCTCTGGCTGTTCGGCTATGGCTCGCTGATCTGGAACCCCGGCCTGCCGACGGTCGAAAGCGTGCGCTCGCGCGTGCATGGCTACCATCGCGGGCTTTACCTGTGGTCGCGCGTGAATCGCGGCACGCCCGAGCAGCCCGGCCTCGTGCTCGCGCTCGATCGCGGCGGCTCGTGCGCCGGCGTGGCGTTCCGGCTCGCGGCCGAAGGCGTGATGCCGCATCTCGAAGCGCTCTGGCGCCGCGAGATGCCGATGGGTTCGTATCGCCCCGCGTGGCTGCCCTGCACGCTCGCCGACGGCCGCCGCGTGGCCGCGCTCGCGTTCGTCATGCGGCGCGACGTGGCGTCGTACACGGGCAAGCTTTCCGAAGCGACCGTGCGCACGGTGTTCGGCTGCGCGAGCGGCCGATATGGCACCACGCTCGACTACGTGCGCCGCACGGTGGAAGCGCTGCGCGAAAGCGGCATGCCGGATCGCGCGCTGGAGCGGTTGCTCGCGCGCTGCGCGTGATCTCGCGCGAGGGTGCGCGATGGTGCGCGATCACGCGCCATTTTCGCCGCGCGGCGGCGCTTTTTCTTCGGCCACGCGGCGCTGCCGCATCTGCGTTAGGATTGATCTGACGGCGACCCTACACGGACGCGCCACGGCCATGTTGTATCCTTAACGCTCCGCAACAGCGCGCCCCGCCAGCACACGGCGAAGGGCGCACCACCATGAACGACTCCTATCCCAGTCGACGCCAGACCGACAAACCGCAGGAAAAGCGCTCGCTGCTCGAGCGGCTGACCGACTTCATCTCGCCCGAGCCCGACTCGCGCAGCGAGCTTCTCGAAATTCTTCAGGATGCGCACGCACGCAACCTGATCGACGCCGATTCGCTTTCGATGATCGAAGGCGTGTTCCAGGTGTCGGATCTGAGCGCGCGCGACATCATGGTGCCGCGCGCCCAGATGGACGCGATCAACATCGCCGAAAGCCCGGACGCGTTCATCCCGTTCGTGCTGGAAAAGGCCCACTCGCGATATCCCGTCTACGAAGGCAACCGCGACAACGTGATCGGCGTGCTGCTCGCGAAAGACCTGCTGCGCTACTACGCCGAAGAGGAATTCGACGTGCGCGGCATGCTGCGCCCGGCCGTGTTCATTCCCGAATCGAAACGCCTGAACGTGCTGCTGCACGACTTTCGCGTGAATCGCAATCACATCGCCATCGTCGTCGACGAATATGGCGGCGTGGCGGGCCTCATCACGATCGAGGACGTGCTGGAGCAGATCGTCGGCGACATCGAGGACGAATACGACTTCGACGAGGAAAGCGGCAACATCATCGCCTCGCCCGACGGCCGCTACCGCGTGCGCGCGCTCACCGAAATCGAGCAGTTCAATGAGACGTTCGGCACCCATTTCTCCGACGAGGAAGTCGACACGATCGGCGGCTTCGTCACGCATCACTTCGGCCACGTGCCGCATCGCGGCGAAAAGGTGCGCATCGGCGACCTGATCTTCGAAGTGCTGCGCGCCGACGCGCGTCAGATGCACATGCTGCTCGTGCGCCGCGACCCGCTCGCGGGCCAGCGCGAGGCGGCCTTGCAGCCGCCGGCCTGATCGCGCGACGCTTCGGCGATTCGCATGGGACGCCAGCCTTCGGGCTGGCGTTTGCGTTTGCGGCGGTTTCGTTTGCGGCGATTTCGTTTGCGGCGTTTGCGCCGTTTCATCGCCGGACCGCGCGTGCGCGCCCTGACCTCGCACGGCCGCGACGCATGAAAATGCTATCGTTGCGCTCGCTCGCCCCTTCGCCGCCGTCCTTGCCCACTTAGCCGCCGTCACACCGCATCCCATGGCCGAACCGATCAATACCCGCGCGCCAGCCGCCACGCCCCCGCACCCGGCCGAACCCGCCGATACGGCGCGACGCCGCGCGCTGCCGTTCTGGCACTATCTCGCCGCGATCGCCCTCGGCGCGCTCAACACGCTTTCGTTCGCGCCGACGCCGCACGGCGGCTGGCTGGAAATCGCCCTGTTCGCGGCGTTTTACTTCTGGCTCACGCGCACGACGGGCTGGAAAAGCGCGCTGTTCACGGGCTGGGCGTTCGGCTTCGGCAATTTCGTCACGGGCGTCTGGTGGCTCTACGTGAGCATGCATTTTTACGGCGGCATGCCCGCGCCGCTCGCGGGCGCGGCGCTCGCGCTGTTTTCTGTCTATCTGGGCGTGTATCCGGCGCTCGCGGCGCTCGTCTGGTCGTTTTGCGCGGGACACGCGCGCCATGCCCGCGTGGGTCCGTTGCCGTTCGCGCCGACCTGGCACGGCGCGTTCGCGTTCGCGAGCGCCTGGGCGCTCGGCGAGTGGGCGCGCGGCTACGTGTTCACGGGCTTTCCGTGGCTTTCCAGCGGCTACGCGCAGGTGGACGGCCCGCTCGCCGGATTCGCGCCGGTCGCGGGCGTGTACGGCGTGGGCTGGGCGCTGGCACTCGTCGCGGCGCTGGTCGTGCAGGCCGGCGTGCGTGCGCGTGCAATCGAACCGGTGCCGGGCGTTGCGGCGGATTATGAGCCCGCTGCCCGGCGCGCGGCCGTGGCGATGCCCGCGCTGCTTGCCATCGCCGTGATCGCCGCCGGGCTCGTGCTGCCGCTCGTGCCGTGGACGCAGCCCTCGGGCGCGCCGTTGAACGTGCGCCTGCTGCAAGGCAACGTGAAGCAGGAAATGAAGTTTTCCGAATCCGGGACGATGGACGCGCTCGCCGAATTCCAGAAGCTCATCACCGAAAAGCCCGCCGATCTCGTCGTCACGCCCGAAACCGCGATTCCGGTCCTCGTGCAGGAAGTGCCGCAGAAGTTCGGCCGCGACATCCGCGATTTCGCGGACGCCACGCACACCGCGATCCTGTTCGGCGCCGTCGGCGGCACGATCACGCCGGAAGGCCGCGTCGTCGATTACACCAACAGCCTCTTCGGCGTGACGCCGGGCCAGCCGGGGCTGTATCGCTACGACAAGCATCACCTCGTGCCGTTCGGCGAGTTCGTGCCGTGGGGCTTCCGCTGGTTCGTGAACCTCATGAACATTCCGCTCGGCGACTTCGCGCGGGGCGCGCCCGTGCAGCCGCCGTTTCTCGTGCACGGCCAGCCCGTGGCCGCCGACATCTGCTACGAGGACATCTTCGGCGAGGAAATCGCGCGCACGGTGCGCGAGAACCCGGTATCGCCCGGCATTCTGATCAATTCGACGAATCTCGCATGGTTCGGCGACACCATCGCGCTCGACCAGCACTTGCAGATCGCGCGCATGCGCTCGCTCGAAACCGGCCGGCCGATGCTGCGCGCAACCAACACGGGCGCGACGGCGGCCATCGACGGCCACGGCCGCGTAATCGCGCGCCTGCCGACCTTCACGACGGGCTCGCTCGACGTGCGCGTGGAAGGCACGAGCGGCTTCACGCCCTACGTGACGAGCGGCAACAACACGGTGATCGCGGTTTCGCTCTTGCTGCTCGCATTCGGCTTTGCGTTCGGGCCCGCGTTCAAAAGCCGCAAGCCCCGCGCGCCATGACGCCGGAGCGCGCTTCGTGCGCGCTCGCGGCTGCGCGCATGGCTTTAGGCCTGGATCGCGGCTGAGTTGCGGCTGAATTGCGCCTCGGTTGCGGCTGAGTTGCGTCTCGATTGCGGCTGAGTTGCGCCTCAGTTGCGTCCCGATTGCAGCTAAATCGCGGCTGAATTGCGAATGCGCCGCGCTTGCGCCCCTTGAGCCGTGCCGAAGCGAAAACCCGTAAAGCGAGGCCGCGCCCAGGCGCCCGAGACCGGCCCAGGTCTCAAGGCATCGGCAATCCGGTAAAATTCAAGGTTTTAGCACCCGGCCGCCTTTCGGGCCCGTCACGTCGGCCCGCGTCGCGGCACGGCGGCCAACCGCCGCCTCCACGCGCGGCGGGCCCGCGTTTCGCCCGGAAAGATCGCCCCGAAGCTCCGAAAGACCGCACGACACTGCAGGCACACATGCTCACGTTTCAGCAAATCATCCTGACGCTCCAGTCTTACTGGGACAAGCAGGGCTGCGCGCTGCTCCAGCCGATCGACATGGAAGTCGGCGCCGGCACCTCGCACGTCCACACCTTCCTGCGCGCGATCGGCCCCGAGCCCTGGCGCGCGGCCTACGTGCAGCCGTCGCGCCGCCCGAAGGACGGCCGCTACGGCGAGAACCCGAACCGCCTTCAGCACTACTACCAGTACCAGGTGGTGCTCAAGCCCGCGCCCGAAAACATCCTGGAGCTGTATCTCGGCTCGCTCGAGGCGCTCGGCTTCGACCTGAAGCAGAACGACGTGCGCTTCGTCGAAGACGACTGGGAAAACCCCACGCTCGGCGCGTGGGGGCTCGGCTGGGAAGTGTGGCTCAACGGCATGGAAGTCACGCAGTTCACCTACTTCCAGCAAGTGGGCGGTCTCGACTGCAAGCCGGTGCTCGGCGAAATCACCTACGGTCTCGAGCGTCTCGCCATGTATCTGCAAAAGGTCGAGAACATCTACGACCTCGTGTGGACCGAGTGGGAAGAACAAGGCCCGAACGGCCCCGAGATGCGCCGCCTCACCTATGGCGACGTCTATCACCAGAACGAAGTCGAGCAATCGACCTACAACTTCGAGCACGCGAACGTCGACCTGCTGTTCACGTTCTTCAATGCGTACGAAAGCGAAGCGAAGCGCATGATGGAGCAGCAGCTCGCGCTGCCCGCCTACGAACTCGTGCTCAAGGCGGCGCACACCTTCAACCTGCTCGACGCGCGCGGCGCGATTTCCGTGACCGAGCGCGCGGCGTATATCGGCCGCATTCGCGCGCTCTCGCGCAGCGTCGCGCAGTCGTACTACGAGTCGCGCGAAAAGCTCGGCTTCCCGATGCTCGGCAATCCCGTACACGGCGTGCCGGGCCTGACCACCGACGAACAGGACGCCGCGATGCCCGCCTGGGCGCCGCCGTTGAAGGTCGAACGCAAGTTCGGCGAGGCATGACCGGATCTCCAGAACAATGACGCAAGCTCATCACGCCACTCTCCTCGTCGAACTGCTGACCGAGGAACTGCCGCCGAAAGCCCTCGCGCGCCTCGGCGACGCCTTTGCCGAAGGCATCGCGCAGCGCCTCGCCGCGCGCGACCTGATCGAAGGCGACCTGTCGTTCGAACGCTTCGCCACGCCGCGCCGCCTCGCGGTGACGATCAAGAACGTGCGCGGCGTCGCGCCCGAAAAGCAGGTGCGCGAAAAAGTGCTGCCGGTTTCGGTCGCGCTCGACGCCAACGGCCAGCCCACCGCGCCGCTCGCGAAGAAGCTCGCGGCGCTGGGCTTCCCCGAATTCCCGGTGAGCGATCTCGAACGCGCGAGCGACGGCAAGAACGAAGCGTTCTTCCTGCGCTATTCCGCGCCCGGCGCGACCCTCGCCGACGGCCTCCAGGCCGTGCTCGACGAAGCACTCACGAAACTGCCGATCCCGAAGGTCATGACGTATCAGCGCCCGGACGGCAGCAACGTGCAGTTCGTGCGCCCCGTGCATCGCCTCACCGCGCTGCACGGCGACCAGATCGTGCCCGTCACCGCCTTCGGCATCGACGCCGACGACACCACGCGCGGCCATCGCTTTCTCTCCGAAGGCCTGATCGCCATCACCCATGCCGACGACTACGCCCACACGCTCCAGCACAAGGGCTTCGTGATCGCGAGCTACGCCGATCGCCGCGAGTCGATTCGCGCGCAACTGATCGAAGCGGCGGGCGGCAACCAGGTGGTGATGCCCGACGCGCTGCTCGACGAAGTGAATTCGCTGGTCGAATGGCCAGTGGTCTATGCGTGCAAGTTCGAGGACGAATTCCTGCAAGTGCCGCAGGAATGCCTGATCCTCACGATGCAGACGAACCAAAAGTATTTCGCGCTCACCGACGCGCAAGGCCGCCTGCGCTCGCGCTTCCTGATCGTCTCGAACCTTGCCACGCCCACGCCCGAAGAAATCATCGAAGGCAACGAGCGCGTGGTGCGTCCGCGTCTTGCCGACGCGAAATTCTTCTTCGAGCAGGACAAGAAGAAGCCGCTCGCCGAGCGCGTGCCGCTGCTTGCGAACGTCGTTTATCACAACAAGCTCGGCTCGCAATTGCAGCGCGTGGAGCGCCTCGAAGCGCTCGCCGGTCTGATCGCCGAACGCGCGGGCGCCGACGTCGCGCTCGCGAAGCGCGGCGCGCGGCTCGCGAAGGCCGACCTGCTCACCGACATGGTGGGCGAATTCCCCGAGCTGCAAGGCACGATGGGCACCTACTACGCGCGCCACGACGGCGAAGCGGAGGAAGTGGCGATCGCGTGCTCGGAGCACTATCAGCCGCGCTTTTCCGGTGACGCGCTGCCGGCTACGGCAACGGGCACGATCGTCGCGCTCGCGGACAAGCTGGAAACGCTCGTCGGCATCTGGGGCATCGGCCTCGCGCCGACGGGCGAGAAAGACCCGTTCGCGCTGCGCCGTCACGCGCTGGGCGTGCTGCGCATTCTCGTCGAGAAACAGTTGCCGCTCGATCTCGTCGATCTGCTGCGCGCGGCTCACGCGCAATTCGCGGGCAACGCGGCCGTGACGGAGTCGACGCAAGCGATCTACGAATTCTGCCTCGACCGTTTGCGCGGCATGCTGCGCGAGCGCGGCTTTGCAGCGCAGGAAATCGACGCGGTGCTCGCGCTGAACCCCACGCGCCTCGACGACATCGTCGCGCGCCTCGACGCCGTGCGCGAATTCGCGGCGCTCAACGAAGCGGCATCGCTCGCGGCGGCCAACAAGCGCATTTCGAACATCCTCAAGAAGTCCGAGGGCACGGAAGACGCCGGCGTGCAAATCGCGCTGTTCGTGGAAGCGGCCGAGAAGGCGCTCTACGCGCAACTCGAACAGGTGGCGCCGCGCGTGGAAACGCAGCTCGCCGCGCGCGAATACACGGGCGCGCTCACGGCGCTCGCGGCGCTGCGCGAAACCGTCGACACGTTCTTCAACGACGTGATGGTCAACGCCGAAGACCCGGCGCTGCGCGCGAACCGCCTGGCGTTGCTCAAGGCGCTGCATCGCCAGATGAACCGCGTCGCCGACATCTCGCGGCTCGCCGCCTAACGCCCGCCACGAACGCCTCATGCCGACCAACACTCCCCGCAAGCTCGTGGTTCTCGACCGCGACGGCGTGATCAACCTCGACTCCGACACGTACATCAAGTCGCCGGACGAATGGGTTGCGATTCCCGGCAGCCTCGAAGCGATCGCGCGCCTGAACCAGGCGGGCTATCGCGTCGCGGTGGCGACCAACCAGTCGGGCATCGGGCGCGGCTTGTTCGACATGGCGGCGCTCAACGCGATGCACATGAAGATGCACCGGCTCGCGGCCTCCGTGGGCGGACGTATCGACGGCGTGTTTTTCTGCCCGCACACGGCGCAGGATCATTGCGATTGCCGCAAGCCCAAGCCCGGCATGCTCAAGATGATTGCGGAGCGCTTCGAGATCGAACCGGCGGATACGCCTATCGTCGGCGACGCGCTGCGCGACCTGCAAGCCGGCGTGGCGCTCGGGTTTCGCCCGCATCTCGTGCGCACGGGCAAGGGCGAAAAAACGCTCGCGGCCGGCGGCCTGCCCGAAGGCACGAAGGTACACGACGATCTGCGCGCCTTCGTGTTCGACTTTCTCGCCAACGAACCCGCTTGAAAACGATCCCGCTCGAGAACGATCCGCTTACGAACGAACCTGCATGAGCGCGGCGAACCGGCCGACGGTTTTTCGCGCATTCCCCTAACCCGCTCGCCGCTCCTCCGATGCGCTTCCTTCGCTCCCTGCTGCTGTTCATCTACTTCATCGTCTACACGATGCCGTACGCAACGGCGTGCTTCATCGCGTTTCCGTTCCTGAACGCGACGCGGCGCTACTGGATGGCCGTGGGCTGGTGCCGTTCGACGCTGTTCGCCGCACGCGTGCTCACCGGCATTCGCTATCGCATCGAAGGCATGGAGAATCTGCCGAATGGGCCGGCCGTGCTGCTTTCGAAGCATCAATCGGCGTGGGAAACACTGGCGTTTCCGGCGCTCATGCCGCGGCCGCTGTGCTACGTGTTCAAGCGCGAACTGCTGTATGTGCCGTTCTTCGGCTGGGCGCTCGGCATGCTGAAGATGGTCCACATCAACCGCAAGGAAGGCAAGAACGCGTTCAGCTCGGTCACGCGCCAGGGCAAGGCGCGCATGGCCGAAGGCGCGTGGGTCATCATGTTCCCCGAAGGCACGCGCACGCCCACGGGCAAGCAGGGCAAGTACAAGACCGGCGGGCCGCGCTTCGCGATCGAAACGGGTGCGCCCGTGGTGCCGATCGCGCACAACGCGGGCCGCGTCTGGCCCCGAAACTCGTTCATCAAATATCCGGGTATAGTCACGGTGTCGATCGGCACGCCGATCGACACGGCGGGACTCACGCCCGACGAAGTGAACATGCGCGTGCAAACGTGGATCGAAGCGGAAATGCGCCGGATCGACCCCGATGCGTACCGGGACGCGGGCGATGCCGCAGCACAAAGCGCGACGCAAGGCTGACACGCCGACTTTGCCGCGTTCGCCGCTTAAGCCGCTTACCTCGCTTATGCCGGTTCGGCGGTTGTGGGCGCGGGCTGTGCGAGCAGGCGCGCTGCTTATGGCGTTTCTCGCACCCGACACCGCCGCGCGCCGCACACCTACTGCGCCGAACGACGAGCGCCCACGCCGCGCGCGCCGAACCGCACCAGGCTTGACGATGCAGAAGTCCACCACGCCGCGCCCCAACGCGGCACTCGACAACCGACAACTCGATCTGCCGCTCTTTGCCGAGCCGGCGCCCTCGTCTCGCCTCGATCCTGCTTCGCCCGCTTTGCCCGATTCGCCCGATACGCCGCGTACGCCCGGCAAGGCACCGCTCGCGCCGGACGGCACGCGGCTGCGCACCCTCGTGCTTGGCGCCCAGACGCTGCATTACCGGCTCAAGCGGTCGTCGCGCAAGTCGATTGGGTTTGTTATCGACGGAAGCGGGCTTTCGATCACCGCGCCGCGCTGGGTGACGATCGCCGATATTGAAACGGCCATCGGCGAGAAGCAACGCTGGATTTTTGCGAAGCTGGCCGAGTGGCAGACGCGCGTGGAACAGCGCGCTTTGCCCCGTGTGAAATGGGGCGATGGCGCGGAGTTGCCGTATCTAGGTAAGCCGATCACGTTGAAGCTGGGCGCCGGCTCGCTCGCCTTCGATGACGAGACGCGTGTGCTGGCGCTACCGCTGCCGCCGCATGCGGATTCGCAGCAGATCAAGGATCGCGTAACGGGATGGTTGCAGGGCGAGGCGAAGCGGATTTTTGGCGAGCGGCTTGCGGTGTATGCGCCGAAGCTGGGCGTCACGTTCCGGTCTTATGCGCTTTCTTCGGCGGCTACGCGCTGGGGCAGTTGTTCAAGCGAAGGGCGAATTCGCTTGAACTGGCGGTTGGTGCATTTTCCTCTTTCCGTGGTGGACTATGTGGTCGCGCATGAGCTTTCGCATCTGCGCGAGATGAATCACAGTCCGCGGTTTTGGGAGACGGTGGAATCGGTGTTTCCGGAGTTTCGGGAAGCGCGGAAGCAGCTTAAGGAGCATCCGCCGGAGATGTGAAGGGGATGTTATTCGTTGGGTTTACAAATTCTCGCCGGAACGCCCACTGCGATTGAACCAGCCGGTACATCGGCGAGCACGACGGCATTCGCTCCTATCTTCGCGCCGCGTCCAATGCGAATTGGCCCCAACACCGAAGCACCCGCTCCGATCAATACATCGTCTTCGATTAGGGGAGCCCCAGCTTTCCCGCTCCTCCCACCGATGACAACATTCGGTGAAATAATGACATTGTTACCGATAACCGCGTGACGATGTACCACAATACCCAAACCTTGGTAACCGAAGATCACGTTCCTTCCAACTTTTGCGGAGGGCGGAACCGATACCGAAAAAAGAATCCGATTTACGACCTTAAGAACCCATGGTACAAACGGAATATGAAGTAAATAGAAAAATCTCGAAATTCTATAGAAGTAAAGCATATATCTTCTGTGAAAGCCGTTAAACGGCAAATTATTCATTGCTTGTCAAAAGCAATTTCCGGCTTATTGCGGCGTTCAAACCAACCGAACGTCGCGTTAAGTGAAACCCAACTAACGTGCTTGGCTACGCGACGTGCGCAAAATGGTCTTGAGCAGCAAGCCAGCAAATTGCAGATTTGTAGTTAGATATCTGCGCCACATACGGCCCGGCTCCTGGATCACACGATAGAACCATTCCAAGCCGTAGCGCTGCATCCAAACCGGCGCTCTGCGCACCTTCCCCGCAACGACATCAAACGTGCCACCCACGCCCATGACAAAGTCCACGCCAAGTTGCGCCTGCCAGCGATTGATGAAGTTCTCCTTCTTGGGCGACGTAATCGCAACAAACAAGAGCCGTGCGCCTGACGAGCCGATCTTCTCGACTACCGCACGCTCGTCTTCCCAGAAATAACCATGGTGATAGCCCGCTACGATTAGGCGCGGATGGCGTTTGCCAATTATTTCCGCAGTCGCCTGCACGACTTCAGGCGTTGCTCCAAGCAGAAAGACGGGAAAGCCGCGCTCGGCCGCCATCACGAGCAGGTCTTCAAAGAGATCAACGCCAGCAACTCGTTCGGGCACGTCGATGCCAAGCATACGTGCCGCCCATACGACGCCCATGCCGTCGATATTGATTATATGGCACGCACGGATCGAGGCAGCAAGCAGGCTATCGCGCTGCATATGCACGATCTTTGCTACGTTGATGACCACGTGTTGGGTGAACTGTCTGGCCATCACCCGCCTACCGATCAGTTCGACAGTCTCACGCGCCGTCGCCACATCCATCGGACAGGAAAACAACTCTACTCTTTCCATTGGGAATCTCGTGTTCGCCGATTTTTTCGACACAGTAGAAAATCGAGGCAGAAAGATCACCACGCTGCCATTCACCAAAAATTAAGGAAATTTCGATTTTCTTAATTTTCGATCATTTAAGTCCCGTCATCGCCTTGATATTGAGACAGGCCCATAGAGCAAGGTTTGAACTTCCGCATCAGACGGTTCTTTCTTCCAACCTGCTTTATATAAGCCGATTTTCAGATAAGCATGTTGATCGCCGACATAGGCGTTGGCAACGTGATCGGAGCGAAAAACTGACCTCCCATTCTTCCAAAGTTGCGTAAGTGACCGCCGGCCAGTGTCATCGGGAATATAACGAAGTGTCCAGTTGACCCACTTCCCTTGGTCGCTATCGGCACAGCATAGCTTCGCTCCCGCGGTTGTTTTTTGCACATTTACACCACCGCGCGTCGAGATGTAATAGTCGGTTCCAAGCAAAGTGAGCGCGACCGTCGGTCCGTGCCCCCCCACCGTCGCCGACGTTAGGATCTGCGAGACGATCACCATTTGCTTACTATCAAATTCGAAGTCGCGAGGAATGAACGTGCTCCATTTCACAAGGTAGTCAACGCCTTGAGCGAATGTCGCCGGCTCGTGAAACAGTACCTCGGCCCGCGGAACACCATTTGCGACGTGGGTGTAGTCTTCTCCGCGCGCAATTGTTACCCGAAGAACCTGGCGCGACGAGTCGATCGGATCGGAGACAAACGTAATGCTTCCCGGATTCGCCTGCGGTGACACCATCCTGTCCAACCCATCGCGCCAGTTCGCTTCAACCATACTCGTCCCGAACGAGTTGTCCGACGGTGCTCCCTGCTGCCCGGCATTCGCTAAAAGCGGCGTCATCAATGCAGTAACGGCCAGCATCAAGCCACCCACGTAGGAAGGAAACAATTTCAGCCATACAGAGTTCATAACTTTCCTGATTAGCAGGAGATCTGATCGCTCACGATCGCAATTCGCGATAGCACTTTACGTACTGATCGCACACACTTTCTACGGAATAGCGTTCCAGCCCATACCGGCGCCCCGCCTCACCCATTTGCCAAGCTAGGCCAGAATCCTCGCAAACTCGCTCGATTGCGTCAGCAAGTTGGTCTGCGTCACACGGGTCAACCAGATATCCCGTTTCTCCTTGCTTAACAAGATCCAGGAATCCGCCATTTCTCGTGCCGATAACCGCAAGTCCGCAAAACATTGCCTCCAGGGTAGCGATACCAAAGGGCTCTCGATAACTGGGCAAGCAGAACGCCTGAGCATTGCGGTAAAAATCCATCAGTTCATCGCCGCGCAGCCAGCCAGTGAAAGTAATGCAATCCGTTATGTCAAACTTCGCGGCAAGTCCGCGCCAGGCGTCCGTGTTGCCCGTGCCCGCGAGCTTTACGTGAACATGGCATTGCCTCTTCTTAAGAATTGCAATCGCGGCAAATAGCTCAGACAAGCCCTTTTCCTCAACGAACCGACCAGAGAATGCGATGTATGGCTTCGAAGCGCGCATGTTCATCGCCCTCGCCGGTCCAAGCGACGCGACACGCTCCGCGCGGAGTGCACAATTTCCAATGACGCGAACATCCGCCCCGTTCCGAAACTGGCGAATATCCGCAGCCATTTCCGTAGATACACCGATCGCGGCACTAGACGACTCGATAAATTCCAGAAACGCAGATCTGATCCAGACTGTTTGTTCCTCAATGCAATCAGCGAGATTGTTCGAGTGCCAGTGAAAAATCACCTTGCGACCCAGCACACGCGTCGCACGATAAAGCATCAGCTTTCTGAGCGCCGAACCACGCGCCGATACGTGAAAATGAATTACATCAACATCGGTCAATACACGCAGAAAAAATCGCGGCAGATCCAACACGAAGAACGAGAGCCTGTCCCTTACAGTCTTGAATCCACGTGTCTCAAAGAAATCGAATCTAACCGCACGCTCCTCGAACGATGATTTCGCGGATCGCAATTCGTCAAGCACGGAAGCGACGCCCCCGCGTTGGCCGAATCCCGGTCCCACGTGGAGCACGCGGAGTGTTTTACCCATGATGTCGGAACTCGTTTCCATAAATTCATTGCCCACTCTCAATCTTCCTACGCTCCTCTTGGGACCATCGTCGCACTAGCTCCGAGATCACAGCAAGATAGGGTGCAACGATCGCGGACGTCAGCACATGTCCTGCCGTGCAGGCAATGAAAATTAGCAGGATGAAGAAGTATTTCCCGTAATTCGTGATGCGCCCTTTACCCGGTTGCGCGTACAACCGAAAGAGAGCCCGCAGGTACAAACACGACACGGGAATTCCCATAATCAACGTGAGATCGGGGCCGTCCATCTCAACGGGATAGCGAACTGTCGGATAACCACCAATTAACAGAGGCAGGAAGTCGCGACGAACAAGCTCGTCCCATACGTTCGAAAACTTCACATTTCGACCGGACATAAGCACCGTGGCAACCCTTTCACTGCCAGCGCGATCGCCTTGGTAACTGAAGTACTGGATGCTGAGATCAACCGCCTGACGTATGGTCGGCACAAAAAAATAAACGGCAATGGCAACCGCCGACATCACCGCGATAACACTACCAAGGCGGACACTCGCCTTGATGACGCCGTATCGTGCATAGGAGTACGCCGCGATAACGCCAAAACCGGCAACCAACGCGCCCTTGGTGCCCAACAGGAATGCCGCCGTGAATAGTGTTACGACTAGCCCAACATGCGTGGCGCGCCAGCCGCTCCGAGCGACATGCAGATAGACGAGCGCCAAGGCCGAAAGTAGCAACGCCGACGCCTCGTTCTGAGCATAGATGATGCCTTTGTAGCCAGCGCGGATCTGCGTGTCTCCACGATAGCTTCGGAAGATATCGATAGAGAAAGCAGCTCCCACGAGAATTGCAATCGCATAGACGAACAACGTCATGCGTATAAGCGCTTCAACTCTTTCCAGCTGACCGTCCTTAAGCTCGGAGAATGCCGCAACATACACGAACAGCGAAAAGACTTTCGCAATGGCGATGACTTCCTCGACAAATTCCCCGCTGGTCATCCCATCGAATGCCAACGAGGCGCACGACATGGCGACCGCGGCAACAGCCAGAAGGCCGATGCACAAGCTAGAGAGCCGCACCCGTCCACGAAAAGACAGCGCGGTAACCAGACCAAAGACCATCACGCCTCGAACAAACAGCGAATAGCGCGCGCCCATGTCACCGCCCGCCTGCCCTTTCAACGCATAAACGGAGAGAAAATCCGCGAGCGGCGACAGTGCGATGCCCCCGAGAAGCACGAACCAAACCATCGCACCGAACGAATTGTCCCATTTGCTCCGACGCGACACCCGCACCTGGGCGGCCAAGTCAATCATTACGCACAGTCCTTCTGCTTCTGGTTGCTCCCGCCGACCATTCCGCAACGCGAATCACGGCCGCGATGCTCCAGCGGACAACCAGCCGTCCGACCCGAATGGGCTCAAGCAGGTAGTCGCGCCAAGGAACTCGTGCTGGTGCATGTTGGCTGCGTTCGCCTTCAAGGTCGCTGGCCAAGGATTCAAATGCCTCCCACACCACATAGGGCCGCAGTTCCTTAATGATCATTCCACCGTCATCGCGATGCCATGGCCAGTCGTCAAGCAGTGCTCGGACAGGTCCTTCCGTGTGCTCCAGTGCGAGCTTCGCGCCGCGGGGGGAAATCCAGTAACCGACGGCACCCGACGTCCATTGCTTGAACGGCGTGCCGATGCGCATGCCATCGATGCAATCAAAGCGCTTAAGCGGCTCATATAGGTACTCCCGAGCTTCCCTCGAGCGGCTCAGTTTCGACTGCCCTAGCAGTACGACGTCAGCGAAGTGTGCCAGCACATCTTCGCGCCAAGTCAGCGCCTTCGCGAAGAACTCACGATCCAGCAACGCGTCGTCTTCGAGCACGATCACGCTCCTGCCACCACTCACGACGCGCTGCCATAGCAGCCTGTGACTGAGAAAGCACGCGACCTCGCCCTTCGTCAGCGACCGCCCGTAGCGCGCGCGCACTGCCGAGTCATCATAGAGACGAACCAGTTCGCCACTATCGATACCTTGTGCGTCGATTGCATCAATGAACGAGAAATCCACATCGTTTTTCGACATCACCTCTGCGATGCGCTCGCGCCGCCCCGAGCGCACGAGCGAAACGATCATTACCGGAAATCTTGTTGACATTCATGCCCTCAGCAATTGGGTGAAATGCGCTCGCATGCGAGGCGATCCCCAAACGACCGCAACGAACACAGTAAAAATCACTACTTCCGCGACCAGGAACGACCATGCGGCACCGCGCGCACCGAAATGCGGAATCAATACGAACGACAATCCAATGTTGAGAAAACCCGCGACCAGCATGACGATCGACCTCAGCCGTCCGTTCTTGAACGGCACCAGCACCTGGAGACCGAGCAGATAAGCGAGATTGCCGAACACCGTCGCGAGGCATAGCAACGTCAACACCGGCGCAGCCTCGCCGAAGCCGCGCCCGAGAATGACGTTCGTCACGTAGCCAGAAAGCATTGAGACGACCAAAACGCCCACGCCTGTGATGGCGAGCGTTGCGACGGCTCCCAGTGCAGTAAGTTTCGCCCCGGCCCTCGGCCTGTCCAGCATTAGCGCCGACACCCGCGGATAAAGGACAGTATTGATCTGGGCGGGGACCATATTTCCCACGGTCTTAATGCGATCGGCGGCTACATACAATCCCACCTGATAAGGATTGCCAAGCGCTGCTAGTAGCACCGTATTGGTCACGCCAAACAGGCTGACCGAGATCGTGGACAAGAACATGTCGACACCCTGCCTGAGACGCCGCCACGCCTGGCGCCACGCTAACGTCGGACGACCCAGCAAGCCAAGCTTGCGTACCATCAAGAGCGAAAAAAAGCCCGTTAGGAACGGCGCGGAAGCCTGGATCGCTGCTGCGATCGCGATGTCGTCAACAGACTTTACGAACACAAAGATCAGCGGTAGCGTCGCGAGGCGTCCGAGCAGCGACACCGTCGCGAACAGCGAGAATCGCTCGAGCCCCTGTAGTACCCAGTTGAGCGTGAATACATTGCTGACAACGGCGATCCACGACGTCAGTACAACAGGTAGCACCGCGGCAGCATGTTTGTCGAAGCGAATCGTAACGCCCAACGCCAGCAGCGAAACAAGACAAAGCAGCGCCTTCGCGAACATGACGGACCAGATCAGTTCGTTAATGGCGGTCTTGTCACCCCGGCATTCGACGACTGCGCGCGGCCCACTCAGATTAAATCCCCAGTCCGTCCACATCACACCATAAACAGCAATGGCTGATGCGTAGCCGAGGATGCCGAAATTCGTCGGCCCAAGCATGCGCGTGAGGTAGGGGAACGTCGCCAGCGGCACGAGATAATTGCCGATCTGCCAGGCGATCATTGCGAATAAGTTGCGCCCCAGGCGTGGCGCTTGCACCATCTGGCTAGCCGTCCCTGCAATTCGCTGCGACCTCTGAGCCTTATTCATGAAAAGCCCAAACGCGTGGAAAGCACTGCCGCTCCGATCAAGCTAAAACCCCTCGCGTATCAATCACCACCTTCGTCTGCATCCGAATCGGATCAACCTGCTTGAATTGTGCGTGATCCACGAGAATCACAATCACGTCGGCCTCAGCCAACGCCGTACGCAAATCGCAAAGGTGCAGCGCGCCTTGCAGCCCCGCCGGCAATTCACGAATATTCGGCTCAACGGCCACCACCTGCCCCGCGAAACGCTGAGCCAGTTCCTTCGCGATCTCCACCGCCGGGCTCTCACGAAGATCATCGATATTTGCCTTGAACGCGAGACCCAGACACGCGATCACCGGCTCGCGGAAGCGCTTCGCGGCCCGCTCCACACGCTCGACCACCCAATTTGGCTTTTCGTCGTTCACGTTGCGAGCGGCACGAATCAAACGTGCCTGCTCCGGCGCGGAATCGACAATGAACCACGGGTCCACCGCGATGCAGTGACCGCCCACGCCCGGGCCAGGCTGCAAAATGTTCACGCGTGGGTGGCGATTTGCCAGCTTGATCAGTTCCCACACATTGATGTCGAGGCGGTCGCATATCAGCGAAAGTTCGTTGGCGAACGCGATGTTCACATCGCGGAATGAGTTCTCGGTGAGCTTGCACATCTCAGCCGTGCGCGCGTCCGTGATGATGCATTCCCCGCGCACGAACACCTGATAGAGTTCTCGCGCGGCTTCACTGCAACGGCTCGTCATTCCGCCGATCACCCGGTCGTTCTCGACCAGTTCGCGAATGACGTGGCCGGGCAGCACGCGCTCCGGGCAATGCGCCACGCGAATGTCCGACGCCTCGCCCATCTGCTGCGGGAACGTGAGGTCGGGGCGCATTTCCGCCATCCACTCGGCCATCTTCGCAGTCGCCCCCACCGGCGAGGTCGATTCAAGCACGATCAAATCGCCTTTCTTGAGTACCGGTGCCACCGCGCGGCTAGCCGCTTCGATATAGGAAAGGTCAGGCTTGTGCCCTTCGGAGAACGGTGTCGGGACAGCAATCAGGAAAGCATCAGCGGGTTCCGGCACAGTCGTCGCGCGCAGGTAACCTTGGGTCACTGCCGCATGCACCAGCATGTCCAGTTCGGGTTCGACGATATGGATAGCACCGCGATTGATGGTTTCCACCGCATGCTGATTCACGTCCACGCCGACCACTTTCCTGCGGCGCGCCGCAAATGCCGCCGCCGTAGGCAAGCCGATGTAGCCAAGCCCAACCACCGAGATCGTTTCGAAGTTCATGATATTGATGCCTTGAGAGTCGTTGGCTTCACGCTGCGCGCAAAGCGGATTTCCAGCGCGCATTCAGCACGTCAGCAATGTGGTCGCAAGCATGGCCGTCGCCGTAAGGGTTATCGCCGCGGCTCATCGTGGTGTACAAGGCGTCGTTTTCCAGCAACTGCGAAACGCCATCCACAATCGCGCGCACATCGGTGCCGACCAGTTTTACGACGCCGGCATCAATTGCCTCCTGTCGCTCCGTTGTGTCGCGCATCACGAGCACGGGCTTGCGCAGCGACGGCGCTTCTTCCTGAATGCCCCCCGAATCGGTCAAAATCAGGTGTGCGCGATCCATCAGGCTCACGAACGGCAAGTAGTCGAGCGGCTCGATCAAATAAATGTTGGCAATACCGGTAAGCAGGCGATTTACCGGTTCGCGCACGCTGGGGTTCAGATGCACGGGGTAGACGATGTCGACATTGGGATACGCATGGGCAAGCTGAGCCAATGCCGTGCAAATGCGCTCAAAGCCATCGCCAAAGCTCTCTCGCCGATGGCCCGTGACCAGCACGATACGTCGGTCTGAGGCGAAATCGGGCAGCAGGCGCTGCGCCTCCTCGCGCAGGGTCGAGTCGCTGGCAAGGCGCTCGCGCACGTGCAATAGCGCATCGATAACCGTGTTGCCCGTCACCACAATCGAGGCGTCGCTCACACCTTCCGCGAGCAGATTCTCACGTGCGCGCTCCGTGGGCGCGAAATGCAACGTTGCAAGCGCACCCGTGAGTTTTCGATTCGCTTCTTCGGGCCACGGCGAAAGCAGGTTGCCGGTGCGCAGCCCCGCTTCCACGTGACCGACGGGAATACGCTTGTAGAACGCCGCAAGCGTCGCTGCCATGGTGGTGGTCGTATCGCCATGCACGAGCACCATGTCCGACTTCGCTTCATCGAGTACCGCGCGCATGCCGGACAAAATCGATGTCGTCACATCGTAAAGATCCTGACCGTGCTTCATGATGTTCAGATCGAAGTCCGGCGCAATATCAAAAAGCGCGAGTACCTGGTCCAGCATTTCCCGGTGTTGCCCGGTCACGCATACCTTGCAGTCGATACCCGGATCGGATTTCAGGCGCCGGACGAGCGGCGCCATCTTGATCGCCTCGGGACGTGTTCCGAACGTTAGTAGTACTTTTTGTTTCATCGTCGTGAGCTTTCGCGGACAAGCCGCATAGTTCCAGATCCCGCGTCAGTCGACTTTCTTTCGGTAGTCGGAGTAAGCGCCGTACGCAGCGCCCCGCTGCGGAACATCCGTCAGCAGCACGCCATCCACACCAACGCCCGCATTGGAAAGATGACGGGTCGTCTCGCGCAGTTCGGCGGCGGAGTGGCGGCCATAACGCACGACCATCAGCGTCGCGCCCGCAAGCTTGCCGATCAGCATCGGATCGGTCACTGCGAGGACTGGCGGCGAATCGACGATCACCATGTCATAGGACGTGGCAAGCGACGTGAGCATCGCGGAAAAACGCTCGCGCAACAGCAGCTCCGATGGTCGATCAGGCGCCGCGCCGGCCATCATCACGTCGAGGTTCGGCAGCGCCTGGCGATGAATCACGGAATCGGGCTCGCGTCCCATCAGCACGTCGGAGAGACCGGGTTTGCCGTTGATCGAAAAGTACGCGTGAACATCGCCGCGCCGCATGTCGGCATCAATCAGCAGGATTCGCTTGCCGGTCGCCGCGAGCACCGTCGCGAGGTTCACGGAGACGAACGATTTGCCTACACCGGGACGTGGCCCGGTGATCATCACAATGTTGTTCTCAGGCTTGAGTACGCCGAACTGAAGGGCTGTGCGCAAGCTGCGCAGCCCTTCGACCGCAACGTCGTCCGGGAACACTGCGGCAAGCACGCCCGGTTTGGTCGGATTGCGGCGCGCCGATTGTTCGAGTGCGATCTGCTTTTCGCTGTGCGAGATGATGGCGTAGACCGGCACTTCGACGGCATGCTCGATTTCAGCCGGGCTTTCCAGACCACGGTGTAGCATGCGTCGGCCGAGTGCGACGACGCAACCGATCAGCAGTCCGAACGCAGCGGCAAGCGGAATCACCAGCACCTTCTTCGGTCGTACCGGCTCCTCAGGCACGACCGCAAAGTCCACCGTGCGCACGTTGCCGAGCTGGCCAGCCTTCAGCACGCGCAACTGTTGCGTGCTGTCGAGCAGCTTCATGTAGAGGTCGGTATTGACCTTCACGTCGCGCATCAAGCGCAACGCTTCCTGCTGTGTCTGCGGCAGGTCGGTCACCTGACGCTCGTATAGGTCCTGTTGGTGTTCCAGCTCGGCAATGCGTGCGTCGATGGCCGCGACCATCGGATGAGAAGGGGTGTAGCGCTGAACCAGCTCGGCACGCTGCTGTTGCAAATCGACAAGATGAGATTTGGCATCGACAACGGATTGGAGCAGAAGCTTGCCCTGTGCATCCAGGTCGATGGCGCCAGATTTTTCTCTGAATGCGTTGTAGCGCGCCTCCGACTGATCAAGATCCGAGCGGAGTTGCGGAAGCTGGTCGCCGAGAAAGCCGAGCATCTGTTGCGCCTGCGCCGACTTTCGATCAACGTTACGCTGCACATACAGGCTCGCGATCATGTTGATCGTGGCCGTGATTCGTTGCGCGTCCTCGCCATCGAGCTTGACGCCAATGATTCCAGACTGTTTGGTTTTCTCCGCAATATCGAGCTTATTTTGCAACTCTTCCACGGTTTGCTGCGTCGAATAACGCATCAAGTCAAAGTGCGTTCCGGGTCGCGCCACGAGCGACGACACCGCTATGCGCACAGCACCTTTCGCCATCATGCCGGTTGCGACTTCGCCAACCTTCGCTCGAATAAAGACGTCGCCGTCGGGATCGGATAACTCATAGCGCTGATCGTCGAGCGCGCGCAGCTTGAAGCGCTTCTGGTAAGAATCGGCCGGCACGTCGAATACCGAAACGCCAATGCGCTCGCCACCCCATGCATAGCTACCCAAACCCAGCAAAGGCTTGGCCAGACCGCTTTCTCCCTGCGAGCGCCGTGCAATCGCGGCGCCGATCAACGGAAAATAATGAGGTTTTGCGCTGATATCCAGATGCAGGCGACTGACGGTCTCGCTCACCACCAGACGCGAGCGAATCAATTCGATTTCCGCGTCTGCCGTGGCTTTGCTCTGAAACAACGATGCAAGATCGCCCAACTTGTCGTTGATCGACCCAGTGCCCGAATCGTCATCCACCTGAATCATCGCGTCGGCGCGATAGACCGGTGTACCCAACACTGCGTAAATCGCACCGAGCAGCAGCACGCAAACCATCACGATGGCGATCTGCTTCCAACTTTCGCGCAACGCGCCAAAGATCTCGGAAAGGTCGATTTCATCGTCGTCCGCCTGCTCGGCCGAACGGTTTTGCTTAAGAAGAGTCATGATTCAGTGAGCCAGTCCTGCCAATACACCGCGCCAATGCGCAACGCCGTGCTCGATTTGCGCAAACGCCAGTTCGAATGCCGCGCGGTGCCGGCGATACGGGTCCACGACGTCGATGCCTTCGTTTTCGCCTAACCGATAGACCTTTCCACGCGCGTACGGCCATGCCATTTCGATCTGCTCACGTTGCGCCTTCGTCATCGTGAGGATGAAATCGGCGCTGCGTACCCGCTCCGCCGTAAGCGCCGTGGCGACATGATCCTTGAGTGGTACGCCGCGCTCCTGCGCCATTTCGAGCACGAGCGGGTCCGCACCCTCTCCCACCAACGCATGCGTGCCGGCCGAACTGAAACCGATATCCGGCAACTCTTTTGCCAGCATCGCGCAAGCCAGAGGGCTGCGGCAGATGTTGCCTTCACACACCACCAGAACGCGGTCGATCATTTCGCCAGTACCCCAGCGGTCAAGCCTGCGTTAATGGCGGGAATGAGCAACGACAGCACGCGATTGAAGCGGACAAGACCATTGCCGTCGACATAAACGACATCCTTCGGCTGCAAGTCGAATTCTTTCGCCACCAGCATTGCCACCGGCGAGCGGCCATCGAGATGGAACACCTGCGGCGAGCCGCTCAGAGAGCCGCGAATTACAAACATCTGCGCCGCGTCTGCCGTCGAGGCGTTCACGCTGCCGGCCTGCGCAATGGCGTCGGCCAGCGTGATTCGGCCCGTGCGACGCGGAATTGCCGAAATAGGCTTGTTGACCTCGCCCATCACATAGACATCGTTCTCGTCACGCGCAACCACGCGCAGAAGATCGCCGGGGCGCAGGTAGAGCCGCGAGGGGCTCACGCCGTTCGCCAGCATCTGCGTGAGGTCGATGCGATGCGAAGCGCCGTCGCGGACCAGCACGACGTCGCTCTGGTCCGCGGTATCCGCGAATCCGCCGGCGCGTGCAACTGCTTCGTACAGCGACATCGGAACATCGTTCACCGCGACGACGCCGGGACTGCGCACCTCGCCGTCAACGTACACTTCGTGCGCGCGGTACGACGCCATGCGGACCGTGACCTGTGGCTTGACGAAATACTTGCCAAGCGCCGCGGTCAGCCGTCGCTGCACTTCTTCCGGGCGCAGACCCGCCACGTGCAGGGCGCCGGCATAGGGAAACTGCAAATCGCCGGTCTGGTCGACGGTGAAGCCGGAAAACGGATCGCCGGGACGCGACGAGGCCTGCGAACCGCCCGTGCCCATGGCGGCGGCGATCTCCGGGTGATCCCATACGACGATCTGCAACACGTCGCCGGCACCAATCGCGTATGGCTTCGGCGCGCCGGAAAGCAGCTTGACCTGTTCCTGCTGCTTCGCGAGACGCTCGGCCTGCATGCGTTGCACGGCCGCGACGTCGAGTTCCGTGATGGGAATTTCGGGCGTTGCACCAGTGGCACTCGCCACCTTGGCGGAGGCTGCGCCATCGGTTGCCGTTGCGGAGGCGGAGGTGGACGTCGTCATGCGCATGCCGGGCGCAATCGCGCATGCGCCCATCGTCAAGCAAAGGACGAGCGTAGCGCTCAAAGTCGACATCCGATGGACGCTTTCGCGGCTCTGACTTCGCGAAGGGGGGCGGGACAGCACTCTCGTTCGTTTCAACACTTCTGCGTTCCAGCTGATCAATAGGCGTTGCTGTGTACCAGTCCTTTGAACACCGTTGCGACAACGATGCGCATGTCGAACGCAAAGGACCAGTTGCTTAGATAAAAAAGATCGTGTTCGACACGTCCCTGCATCTTTTCGATGCGATCGGTCTCGCCACGAAAGCCGTTGACCTGCGCCCAACCGGTAATGCCCGGCTTGATGCGATAACGGTGGATATAGTTATCAACGATGTTCTGATAGAGCCTGTCGTGCTCGATGGCATGCGGGCGCGGCCCCACGACCGACATTTCGCCGCGTAGCACGTTGAAGAACTGCGGAAGCTCGTCGAGACTCGTGCGGCGCAAAAAGGCGCCGACGCGCGTGATGCGCGGATCGTTGCGCGTGGCCTGCTTGACGACACCTTCGGCGGCGTCATGTACCCGCATGCTGCGGAATTTGTAGATGTCGAAAACCTTGCCGTTCGCGCCCTTGCGCTTTTGTGTGAAAAGCACCGGCCCGCGCGACGACAGCTTTACCGCGAGCGCAATGGCGGCGAGCAATGGCGAGAGCGCCACGACCGCGCAAAACGCGAAAATGCGGTCGAAGATTTCTTTCGCCGCCAGCGCGTCCGAAGACAACGGCGAGCCGACAAGATTGATCGCCGAGGTGCCGGCCAGATCGACCATCTCGCCGTCGAAAAGCGCCATTCCGCTGACGTCGGGGATAAAGCGAATATCCACGAGGTCGGTACGGAACAACTCGATGAATTCGAGGATTGTCTTTTCTTCCGACAGCGGCAGCGCAAGCCAGACTTCCTTCACCTGGTAACGGCGCACATAGTCGGCGAATGCCAGTCGGTCGCGGAATGCGGGCGTTGAACCCGTAGCGCTCTCTTCGGCGACACCGGTATCGAAGGTCGTCGAGACGAGATACATCGAACCGGGTGTGGACTCGACCTTGTACAAGAGTTGCCGGCAGCGCTCCCCGCTGCCGACAATCGCCACCGCGCGCGTTCCCTGCTCCGCGCGGCGGCGCGCCAGTTCGGCGCAAACGTGCCGCCGCACCGTGATGCCGATGCCGGAGAGCAACGCCCAGCGCAACATCCAGCCGGTGTCGGGCCGGTATGGCTCGCAGACGAAGAGTGCGGCCAGCAGCGCGCCGGCCAGCGCAAACACCCATGCGAACACGGGCGCCAGAACGCAGCGCAGCAAATACGGCCTGTACACAGCCTGATACAAACCGAACGCGGGGAACAGCAGCACAGAAAGAAGCAAAGCAAAAGCGACGAGTGCATTGTCGTAACCCGGACTCACCGCCGTCGCTGCCGCGCGCGCACTGATCAGTGCGCTCAGCGCGATCAGGAAGATATCCGATGCGCGCGCCAATGCGTTGCCATGACGAGGCGACGTATTGGCGTAGCTCTGTGCAGGCAGGTGCATGAAATTCCCCATGAATGAATCGTTGCTTGCGTCGTTGCGAGCCCGCTTCCTCACCGTTGGCACTCCGAAGGCCCTCTTTCCCGAAGGATTCGTTCGCAAAGAATCGGCCTCGCGGCGTGATCGGGAAAATGAAACGGGAAGCGGTAAATATCAGCCGGGGAAAGCAAGCATGTGTACGCCCACGCTATTTCTGCTACGCGCGAGGCTGCCACGCAACGGTTCCGGTAACCGTTTTTCCCGCTGCGGACGCCGAGCCGATCGTCTTTCATAAGCGGCTTTTACGACTAAAGACTAAGGGAGAAAGTCTCGTCGGCGCGGTCACTCCCGTATATAGGAAGAGTCCGAAATAGCTAGTCCTGCTAATCACACCTTCGCCATTTCTCCATGGAAATGGGCCGCTAATCCCGTAATACATTGAAATATACGTGCGTCATTTAGATTAATTTCGCACTACGAATTAAATTTTTCACGAACCTGCCTTGCTGAGAAGGCACTTGCTCATGGCCCCTTTAAAGAAGGGGTTTCGAAAAATTGGAAAGCGGGGGATTCGAAATTATTAGATGCCCAGCGCAAATTTACAACGGACTTTTAAATTTAATTGACCAGATTTGCTATTTTATTAATCTTTGATAAATCTAGTTAAATCACAATATAGATTTTCATTCGAAACACCAGCATCAGAATATTCTGATGCTGGACAAGATAACTCCTACTTACTTCCGCTGAATAAACTCAATCTTGTACCCATCCGGGTCCGTCACGAACGCGATCACCGTCGTGCCGTGCTTCATCGGGCCGGCTTCGCGCACCACCGTCCCGCCCTGCTCCTTGATCTTCGCGCAGGCCGCATACGCGTCATCCACTTCAACCGCCAGGTGCCCGAAGCCGGTGCCGAGATCGTAGGAAGGCGTATCCCAGTTGTGCGTGAGTTCGATCACCGTGCCGTCGCGCTCGTCCGTGTAGCCGACGAAAGCCAGCGTGAACTTGCCGTCCGGGTAGTCTTCGCGGCGCAGCAGTTTCATGCCGAGCAACTCGGTGTAGAACTGGATCGAGCGGTCGAGGTCGCCGACCCGAATCATCGTGTGCAAGAGGCGCATGGGGAACTCCGTTATGCCATCGTGAAAAGCGCGACTGTACCAAAATCCCGTTGCGCCTGTCGTGGCGGCAAAATCCGCCGATTTGCACTAGCATGATCGCCATCCCGAAATGGCCGCGACACCCATCGAGGCCATTTCGCTGACTGAACGTAAGCAACAAGCAAGGAGCGAGACATGCGGATTCTGGTTGTCGGTGCGGGCGCGACAGGCGGCTACTTTGGCGGTCGCCTCGCCGCTGCCGGGCGGAACGTGACGTTTCTGGTGCGCGAGGCGCGCGCCGCGCAGTTGCGCGACAACGGCCTCGTGATCCGCAGCAAGGCCGGCGGCGATCTCACCCTGCGCGACGTCAAGACTGTTACCGAAGCCACGCTCCAAACCCCGTTCGACCTGATCCTGCTCAGTTGCAAGGCCTACGACCTCGAGAACGCCATCGACTCGTTCGCGTCCGCCGTCGGTCCCGGCACGCTGATCCTGCCGCTGCTCAACGGCATGCGTCATCTCGAAGTCCTGCAAGCGCGTTTCGGCACCCAAGCCGTGCTCGGCGGCGTGTGCCTGATCGCGTCGACGCTCAACGAACAGCGCGAAATCGTGCATCTGAACGATTCCCAGGCGATTACCTTCGGCGAACTCGGCGGCGGCATCTCGCCGCGCGTGGCAGCCGTGGCCGACGCGTTCGGCAACGCCGGCTTCACCATCAAGGCGAGCGAGCACATCCTGCTGGACATGTGGGAAAAGTGGGTGTTTCTCGCAACGCTCGCGGGCAGCACGTGCCTCTTTCGCGCGCCCGTCGGCGCGATTCTGGCGACCCCCGACGGCGCCGCGACCATCGAGCGCCTGTTCGCCGAATGCCGTGCAATCGCGGCCGAACACGGCCACGCGGTGCGCGACAGCTTCCTCGAACGCTCGCGCGCGATGCTGTTCGCAACGGGCTCGCCGCTCACGGCTTCGATGCTGCGCGACGTGCAGAACGGTTCGCGCATCGAGGCCGATCACGTGCTCGGCGACCTGATCCGTCGCGGCGGCGCGGCGCAGCGCTCGGCGAGCGAGCTTTCGGTGCTGCGTATCGTCTATAGCCAGCTCAAGGCGTACGAAGCGCTGCGCGATAGCGCCGGCTAACGCCGCATTCCGTTCTCGCGCGCGCGAGCGGCGTGGGGATTTTCGTCGGCCGGCAGTAAGGTTTTTGCTATCGTTACGCTCCAGCCTTCTTCGCCGAGCGTCCTTCGATGAGCACCGTCGCCTTGCCCGCGCGCCGCGCGCCCGACACCCAGGCCGTCGTCCTCATGGTCGCGTTGTGCGCGATCTGGGGCTTTCAGCAAGTCGCGATCAAAAGCGCGAACGCTTCGGTGCCGCCGGTGCTCCAGGCGGGCGTGCGCTCCGCCATCGCCGCATTGCTCGTGTGGGGTTGGACGCGCGCTCGCGGCGTGCCGCTCTTTCGCGCCGACGGCACGCTGGCCGCGGGCCTTCTCGCAGGCGGCCTGTTCGCGGCGGAATTCGTCTGCATCTTCGTCGGGCTGACGATGACGAGCGCCACGCGCATGGCCGTGTTTCTCTACACCGCGCCCTGTTTCACCGCACTCGGCCTGCACTGGTTCGCGCCCGGCGAGCGCATGCGCCGCACGCAATGGCTTGGCATCTCGGTCGCTTTCGCGGGCATGGCGCTCGCCTTCGCCGACGGTTTCTCGCACCGCGGTCCTGCCGCCGATACGCACGCGATGCTCGTCGGTCTTGCCGGGGACGCGCTCGGCGTGCTGGGCGGCGTGGCGTGGGCCGCGACCACGGTCGTCGTGCGTTCGAGCACGCTTGCGCACGTCAGTGCGAGCAAGGCGCTCTTTTATCAGCTTGCGGTGTCGGCGGTCGTGCTGCTCGCGCTCGCGGCAGGTATCGGCCAGATCGGCCAGTTGGAGCTACGCGCGATCACGCCGCTCGCGGTGATGAGTCTCGGCTATCAGGCCGTGGTGGTCGCGTTCGTGAGCTATCTGACGTGGTTCTGGCTGCTCACGCGCTATATGGCGTCGCGGCTTTCGGTGTTTTCGTTTCTCACGCCGCTCTTTGGCGTGACCTTCGGCGTGCTGCTTCTCGGCGAATCGTTCAGCAGCCGCTTTCTGGCGGCCGCCTTGCTCGTGCTCGCGGGCATCGCGCTCGTGAACGCGCCGGCCAAACGTCGCGTTTGAGCGTTTCGAGCGCGGTTCAGGCGGCCCGATTCAAGCGATTCAAGCGATTCAAGCGATTCAAGCAATCGACGCAATCGGTGCAATCCAATCGGCGAGGATCAACCCCGGCGATCAACCCGCGCTTTCGAGCGCCTGCGCAAGACGCACATATTCGTCGACGGGCACTTCCTCGGCGCGGCGCGCGAGATCGAAGCCCAGCGCGTCGAAATCGAGCCGATCGCGGTAATCGCCGAGCGTATTGCGCAGCATCTTGCGCCGCTGAGAGAACGCCGCCGTCACGAGTTCGCCGAGCACGGCGCCGTTCACCTTCGGCAGTTCGTGCGGCGCATACGGGATCATGCGCACGATCGCCGAATCCACCTTGGGTGGCGGCTGGAACGACTCGGGCGGCACGTCGATCAACTTGTCGATCACGTAGCGATACTGGAGCATCACCGTGAGCCGCCCGAACGCCTTGCTGCCCGGCTCGGCCACCATGCGCTCGACCACTTCGTTTTGCAGCATGAAATGCTGGTCGATCACGCGCTCCGCGAACGTCACGAGATGAAACAGCAGCGGACTCGAAATGTTGTACGGCAAATTGCCGACGATGCGCAGCGACGGCTTCTCGCCCTCGGCCGCCAGCGCGCCGAAGTCGAACGCGAGCGCATCGCCCGCGTGCAGTTCGAGCAGCGCGCCGAACTTCTTCTTCAGCCGCGCGATGAGATCGCGGTCGAGTTCCACCGCATGCAGCGGCGCTTCGGGCGTGGCGAGGCGTTCGATCAGCGGCTCGGTGAGCGCGCCCAGACCCGGCCCGATCTCGACCATGCGTTCGCCGCGCTGCGGCCGAATGACGTCGACGATCGAGTCGATCACGCCCGTGTCGACGAGGAAGTTCTGGCCGAAGCGCTTGCGCGCGAAGTGGCCCTGGTGCTGTCTGCTGCTATTGGACATCGTTTCTGGATCTGTCAGAGGCCGCGCCGGTGACGCGCCATTGATACTGCCGTGTCGAGGGCTGCGACCAGGCTGCCCGCGTCGGCACGTCCGGTGCCGGCGAGGTCGAGCGCGGTGCCGTGGTCGACCGAGGTGCGCACGATCGGCAAGCCGAGCGTCACGTTGATGCCCTCGCCGAACGTCGCGTATTTGAGGACCGGCAAGCCCTGGTCGTGGAACATGGCCAGCACGCAGTCGGCGTCCTTGAGGTAACGCGGCTGGAACAGCGTGTCGGCGGGATAGGGGCCGCGCGCGTCGATGCCTTCGGCCGTGGCCCTGGCAAGCGCGGGCGCGATGGTGTCGATTTCCTCGCGGCCGAGATAGCCGTTCTCGCCCGCGTGCGGATTGAGGCCGGTGACGAGAATGCGCGGCAGCGGCACGCCGAAGTGCTGACGCAAGTCCTGATGAACGATGCGCAGCGTTTCGACGAGGCTGTCGACGGTAATGGCCGCCGACACGTCCCTGAGCGGCAGGTGCGTGGTCGCGAGCGCCACGCGCAGCGGTCGCGCGCCGGTGCCCGAGAGCATCATCACGACACGCGGCGTGCGCGTGCGCTCGGCGAGGTATTCGGTGTGGCCGGTGAACGGTACGCCGGCGTCGTTGATCGTGCTCTTTTGCAGCGGCGCGGTGACGATGGCGTCGAACTCGCCCGCCATCGCGCCGTCGATCGCGCGATCGAGCAGCGCGAGCACATAGCGGCCGTTGGCGGCGTCGAGCTTGCCGGCCTGAACCGGCACGCCCAGCGCGACGTGTTCGATTTCGACGGGCTGGTTCGCGAGCAGCGCGGCCCAGTCGACGCTCACCGCTTTCGCGCGCGCTTCGAGCAGCGCCCGGTCGCCGAGCACGACGAACTGCGCGTTCGGCCAGTGCGCGGCCGCGCCCGCGAGCGCGGCGGCGGTGAGTTCGGGGCCGACGCCGGCCGGCTCGCCCGTGGTGACGGCAATGCGGATCGGGCCCGCCTTCCGCGGAGCCGGAGCCGGCGAGATTGCGGAGGCGTTCATGGCTCGATTTCCTCGTTCCGTTAGTTGTGCGGCGGCGCCATGCCCGGGATCTTGTAATCCACGTAGGCCGTGTCGCGCAACTGGCGCAGCCAGTCGGCGTAAGCCTGCTCCGCCTTGCGCTGGCCGATGGCCTGGCGCGCGAGATCCATCTGCTGCGACACCGAGCCTTCCGCGTCGCGGCGGCCCAGCACCTGGATCAGGTGATAACCGTACTCCGTGCGCACCGGCTCGCTCAGTTGCCCGTCCTGGAGCGTGTTCATGGCGCGCTCGAACTCGGGCACGGTTTCGCCGGGGCTGATCCAGCCGAGGTCGCCGCCCTGCGAGGCCGAGCCGTCCTGCGAATAGGTGCGCGCGAATTTCGCGAAGTCGCCGCCCTGCGCGATTTCCTGACGGATTTCCAGCAGCTTCTGGCGCGCCTGCGGCTCGGACATGCCGTCGCCGACGCGCAGCAGGATGTGGCGCACGTGCGTTTGCACGAGCTTCGGCGCATCGGCGCTCGTGCCCTGGCCTTGACGGCGGTCAACGAGACGCACGATTTGAAAGCCGTCGCTGGTGCGGATCAGCGTGGGATTCACCTCGCCCGGACGCAGCGTGGACGAAGCCGTCACGAACTCGGGCGGCAGCTTCGACGGCGGCAGGTAGCCCATGTCGCCGCCCTTGCTGGCGTCGCTGGCCTGCGAATTCGACTTCGCGAGGCTCGAGAACTTGCTGCCCGACTGCGCTTCCTTGAGCAGCGCGTTGGCCTTCGCCTGCGCGGCTTCGATGTCGGTTTCCGAGGCGTTCAGCGGCGCCTTGATGAAAATGTGCTCGAAGTGCAGGTCGTTGGTCTGGCCCGCGTTCGGCCCGCGCTGGCTCGCGATGTAGTTCGCGACTTCGGCGTCCGACACGGAAATCTTGCTGTCGACTTCCTTCTCGCGCAGGCGCGAGAGCGTGAGTTCGGTGCGCGCGTCGCTCGTGAACGTGCTCCACGGCACGCCGGCCGCCTCGATGCGCCCGCGGTAGGTGGCGAGATCCATGCCGTTCGCCTGTGCGAGGCGTTCGAGCGTGCGGTTCACGGCGGCGTCGTCGATCGTGATGCCGTCTTCCTTGGCCTTCTGGAGCTGGATGCGCTCGAGCACCATCTGGTTGAGCACCTGCGCGCGCAACTGGTCGCTCGGCGGCACCGGCGCGTTTTGCTGCTGGAGGCGGCGCGCGATGAGATTCACGCGCTCGTCGAGTTCGCGCTGCGTGATCACGCCGTCGTTGACGATGGCCGCGATCGTGTCGACGGTTTGACCGCTCGTGCCCGGGAGCCCCTGAGCTTGCGCCGGCGCGGCCGGCAGGATGCCTGCGATGGCGAAGAGACTCGCAGCGTACGCTGCCAGGCGAAGCTTTTTCATGATTCCCACAGATACTCCAAAGTTGGCGGGCACGCTTCGCCCGTCTCTATGCAACCGACATCGCGTTGCCCCAAGGCGCTTTCGCGTGAAAAGCGCGCCGGATCACGCGTTATTGATAATCCGTGAAACGCGACGGCAACGGTCCCGAGCTTGGCACCGGGACATAGCCCGGCACGCTGGCCTTGAACGCGGCAACGAGCCCGTTGTCGACGTTCGAGAAGCCCTTGAGCGTGAGCTGCGCGAGAAAACGCGTGGCCGAATTCTGGCCGCCCGTGGTGTTGATGCCGTTGGCGTAACGTTGCAGGCCCACGCCGAGCACCCAGCAATCCGCGTCGTACTGCATGCCCACGAGGCCGTCGACGACCCGGTGACCGCTGAGATCGTAATTGAAGCGCCCCACGGCGAACACCCGGTGCGAGAACGGCCATTGAGCCGAGACCAGGATCTGGTTGATCGGCTGATTGTCGAGCGTGGTGTTCGCGCGCGTGTAGCGGTAAGCGATGTTCAGCACGCGGCTCGGTCCCGGGCTGTAGCCAAAGCCGACGCTCGCCTTCGTGAGCTGGTTGTTGTCGGCATTATATTGGAACGCCGTTTCCGAAGCGAAACCGCGCCCGATCTTGAGCGACGCGCCCGCGATGAGGTCCGAATGGGTCGCGTCGGTGGTCGAGACCGCCGCGCCGTTGCCCTCGTTCAGCGTGACGCGCTGATCCTGGAAGTAATACTGCTGCGCGAGCACGAAGCGCGCGCGTTCGTCGCCGGAAGCCGGGTCGATGAAGCGCGTGGTGATCGCGGCGGTCAGGCGGTTCGCGTCGGCGATGCGGTCGTTGCCGACGAACGTGTTCGGCGTGAAGATTTCGGCGAGACCGAAGTCCGATTCGGCCGTGTCGAAAAGGGGCGCGAACTGCTGGTTGCGATACGGCGTGTACACGTAGTACAGGCGCGGCTCGAGCGTCTGGATGTAATCCTGGCCGAACAGATGCACCGAGCGGTCGAACACGAGGCCCGTGTCGAAGCTGAAGGTGGGAACCGACTCGGTGAAGCTCTTGGGCGCGCCCACGTCGTCCGTGCCGATATTGCTCAGGTTGTAGTCGGCGAAGTGCCACTGCACCTTCGGCGTGACGAAGTAGCCCGGCCCGGTGAGCGAATACGACACATACGGATTGAAGACGACGCGGTCGCCCTCGGTCGCGTCGGCGGTGGTAATGCGAAAACGCGAGTAGTCGGCTTCCATGCCGTAGTCGAAGCCGCCCACGTTGTACTTGGCGTACTTCACGTTCAGCTCCGGCTCGCGGCCGTATGGCGCGATGGAAGGCGCGAGCGTCTGCCAGTGCTGCCAGCGCGTGAGCACGGACCACGGACCGTTGCTGTACGTGAGGCCGGCTTCCTGCTGATACAAGGTCTGCGTGCCATTCAGGAACTGGTTGGCCGCCGACTGGAGGTCTTCGGGATAGGTGTTGTCCGAGACCTTGTTGTAGTAGATGTAGCCGCCGAACCCGTTGCCGAAGTTCTGGTTGTGCTGCACGAACAGCGCGTAGCGGTTCGTCTTGGTGATCGCGTCGTCGGGCAGGAAAGTGCCGGTGATCGAGCCCGAGTAATTGGTCGAAAGATACCGGTAGTTGCCTTGCAGGAACACGCCGCGCTTCGAGATGATCTCGGGCGTGAACGTGAAGTCGCGGTTCGGCGCGATGTTGAAGTAGTACGGCAGCGAGACTTCGTAGCCGTTGGTCGAGCTGATCGAGAACGTGGGCGGCAACAGGCCGCTCTTGCGGTCGCCCGAAAGCGGGAACGAGAGCCACGGGCTCGCGAAGATCGGCACGTTCTGGAAGAACAGCACGGCGTTGTGCGCGACGCCTTCCTCGCTGCCGGTGTCGAAGTCGAACTCGCTGCCCTTGATGTACCAGGCCGGGTTGGTGGCGCACTGGCACGCGGTGTAGGTGCCGCTCGTGAGCACCGAGCGCTCGCTGTCGAGCAGGTCGGCGCGCGCGGCGCTGCCGGAGCCGCCCGTGACCGAGAAGTGATACTTCGGCGTGGGCATGAAGCCTTCGTTCGCCTCGACCTTCAGGTGCGCCTCCGGCCCCGCGAACGACGTGCCGTTCTGCACGACCACCACGTTGCCGTATGCGTCGGCCGTGTCGGTGTCCTGGTCGTAGTGCAGCGCGTCGGCCTTGACGACGTTCGTGCCCTGGCGCAGCTCGGCCGCGCCCTTGACGGCGAGGTCGGTGTCGGTCGTGCCCGTGGTGGAATCGCCGAGCACGAAGGTGGCCGGATGCCGGCCCTGCACGTTGGGATGATCTTCGAGCTGCGGCGCGAGACGCAGGCTCCACGGGCCGTCCAGCGGCACGGGCTGGGCGGCGTCGCCCGCCAGCTGCGCGTGCGCGAACGCCGGCATCAGACCGGGCACGGCCATGAGCGCCGCGATGAGCCGCCGCTTGACCGGCACGCCGTCGTCACTGTTTGAGATCGTCTGAAAAAACTGTCTGGGCGGCATGTATGGTTTTGGCGTATCGGCCCGGCCGCCTGCCCGCTTTCGGTGGTGGCCCGCCGGCGCGGCCAGCCTCCCGGCGAACGGTTCGAGGCTGGACTGCATGCAATTGTTTACATTTCATCGGACGAAGAAACCGGCGACGAATGCGGCGAGCGAACCGTCATGCGGGCTTTGGCGCGAGTCGCGTCAAAAAAGTCGTGGGGTATTATATGGCAAGACGTTGTTCCACTGATTTTGCCTCCGGTTTTCATGACCTCCACCGCCGCGCCCTCCTCCCCCAACGCCCCCGCCGACCGTCGCCGCGACCTGCTTGCCGCCTGGCTCGGCGGCCATGCCGGCCGCTACGCGCTCGACCTCGCCACGCTCGTCCCGGCCTCGGCCGACGCAAGCTTTCGCCGCTATTTCCGCCTCGCGAGCGCCGGTGCGCACGGCGCGACGCTCGTCGCCGTGGACGCCCCGCCGCCGGAAAAATGCCGCGAGTTCGCGCAGATCGCCGCTTTGCTCGAAGCGGCCGGCGTACACGTGCCGCGCGTGCTGGAAGTCGACTTCGACGCGGGCTTCATGCTCGTCACGGATCTGGGCACCGCGCCGTACCTGCAAGCGCTCGAGGAAGCCGGCCCCGGCCCGCGCTCGCGCGAACTGATGCGCGACGCGCTCGACGCGCTGGTGCGCTGGCAGCTTGCCTCGCGCGAGGACGTGCTGCCCGAGTTCGACGAGGCGTTCCTGCGCCGCGAAATGGAGCTGATGCCCGAGTGGTATCTGGAGCGCCATCTCGGCCGCAAGGTGGACGACGCCACGCGCGGCGTGCTCGATCGCACCTTCGCACTGCTTGTCGCGAGCGCGCGCGCGCAGCCGCAAGGCTTCATGCTGCGCGACTTCATGCCCCGCAACCTGATGATCGCCACGCCGAACCCCGGCGTGCTCGACTTCCAGGACGCCGTGTACGGCCCGCTCACCTACGACGTCGTCTCGCTGCTGCGCGACGCCTTCCTGAGCTGGGACGAGGAATTCGAGCTGGATTGCTTCGCCTACTACTGGGAGCGTGCAAAAAAGGCCGGCCTGCCCGTCGATGCCGATTTCGGCGAGTTCTACCGTCAGCTCGAATGGATGGGCCTGCAACGCCACATCAAGGTGCTGGGCCTTTTCTGCCGCATCCACTACCGCGATGACAAGCCGCACTACATGAACGACCTGCCGCGCTTTCTCGGCTATGCGAGCAAGGTCGCGCACCGCTACCGCCCGCTCGCACCGTTCGCGCGGCTCATCGACGAACTGCAAGGCACCGCGGTCGAAACCGGCTACACGTTCTGAGCGGCGCGCCATGACCGAATCGACCTCCACGGCAACGCGCACCGCGATGATCTTCGCCGCCGGTCGCGGCGAGCGCATGCGCCCGCTCACCGACACCTGCCCTAAACCGCTGCTCGAAGCGGGCGGCAAGCCGCTCATCGTCTGGCAGATCGAGCGCCTCGCGGCGGCGGGCTATACGCGCATCGTCGTCAATCACGCATGGCTTGGCGCGCGGATCGAAAGCGCGCTCGGCGACGGTTCGCGCTTCGGCGTCACGCTTCTTTATTCGCCCGAGAACGAGGCGCTCGAAACCGCGGGCGGCATTGCCCAGGCGCTGCCGCTGATCGAAGCGAACGGCGCGCCCACCGTGTTTCTCGCGGTGAGCGGCGACGTGTACAGCGACTTCGACTTCACGACGCTCGATGCGCACGCGAAAGCGCTGGCCGCGCGCCGCGAGCCCGGCCTGCATCTCGTGATGGTGCCGAACCCGCCGTTTCATCCGGACGGCGACTTCGCGTTGACGGCCGAAGGCGCGCTCGCGCTCGAAGGCGCGCCGCGCTACACGTTCGGCAATATCGGCCTTTACGATACGCGCATGTTCCGCGACCTCGCGCACGGCACGAAGCGCGCGCTCGGGCCGTACTATCGCGCAGCCATCGCGCAAGGGCGTGCGAGCGGCGAGCTTTACGAAGGCGTGTGGGAGAACGTCGGCACGCCCGCGCAGCTTGCGGCGCTCGACGCGCATTTGCGGGCCCGAGTTTGAGTTGAGTGCCTGATTTGCGGGCTTAGTTGAGCGCCTGATTTGCGCGCCTGGTTCGTGCCTGGTTCGTGCCTGGTTCGTGCGCAAAATTGCGCGCTCAGGCAACGTGCCCGATCGCATCGCGAATCGAGCGGTGAATCGCGGCCCGATCGCGGTGCGAATCACGCATCGAATCGCCACTCCAAGCCGCCGTTTTCAAGCCGCTATTTTCAAGCCGATCAGCGCCGCGCGCGCTTCAACGCGCGACCGGCGCTTCCGAAGGCGGCGGCGCCGCAACCTCGCCGGAATCGCTCGCGCGCTGCTGCTGCAACGCCCACATCTGCGCATAAAGGCCGCCCGCGCGCAGCAGCTCCGCGTGCGTGCCGCGCTCGACGATGCGCCCGTGATCCATCACGATGATCTGCTCCGCATGCACCACGGTCGACAGCCGGTGCGCGATCACGAGCGTCGTGCGCTCGCGCGCGATCTGCTCCAGTTCGTGCTGGATCGCGCGCTCCGAGCGCGAATCGAGCGCCGAAGTCGCTTCGTCGAACAGCAGGATGGGCGGATTCTTCAGCACCGTGCGCGCAATCGCCACGCGTTGTTTCTCGCCGCCCGAAAGCTTGAGCCCGCGCTCGCCCACGGGCGTGTCGTAGCCCTTGGGCAAGCTCTCGATGAACGCGTGAATGTGCGCCGCGCGCGCCGCCGCGATCACTTCCTCGCGCGTGGCCGCGGGCCGCCCGTAGGCGATGTTGTAGTAGATCGAATCGTTGAACAGCACCGTGTCCTGCGGCACGATGCCGATCGCCGCGCGCAGCGAAGCCTGCTTGACCTCGCGAATGTCCTGGCCGTCGATGGTGATCGCGCCGCCCGCCGTTTTATCCAGATCGTAGAAGCGGAACAGGAGCCGCGCGAGCGTCGACTTGCCCGAGCCGCTGTGCCCCACCACCGCCGTGGTCGTGCCCGCCGCGATCGTGAAGCTCACGTCGTGCAGGATCTGCCGCGAAGGCTCGTAAGCGAAATTCACGTGCGAGAACCGCACTTCGCCGCCGCGCACCGCGAGCGGCGGCGCGTTAGGCGCGTCGGCCACTTCGCGCTCGACGTTCATCAGCGTGAACATGCGGTCCATGTCGGTGAGGCTTTGCTTCAGCTCGCGATACACCACGCCCAGAAAGTTGAGCGGAATGTAGAGCTGCAACATGAACGTGTTGATGAGCACCAGATCGCCGAGCGTGAGCCGCCCCGCCATCACGCCTTCCGTCGCGCGCCACAGAATGAACACGAGACCCGTGCCGATGATCGCCTGCTGCCCGAAATTGAGCGCCGAAAGCGAGTGCTGCGACTTGATCGCGGCTTGCCGGTAACGATGCAGGTTTTCGTCGTAACGCTGCGTCTCCCACTCTTCGTTGCCGAAATACTTCACCGTTTCGTAGTTGAGCAGCGAGTCGATCGCGCGCGAATTGGCGCGCGAATCGAGGTCGTTCATCGTGCGGCGAAAATGCGTGCGCCACTCCGTCACCTTGACCGTGAAAACGATGTACGCCACCAGCGCCACGAGCGTGACGACGGCGTAGTACGCCTCGTATTTCACGACGAAAAAGCCGAGCACGAGCCCGACTTCCACCAGCGTCGGCAAGATGCTGTACAGCGAATACGAAATGAGCTGCGTGATGCCGCGCGTGCCGCGTTCGATGTCGCGCGACATGCCGCCCGTCTGCCGTTCGAGATGAAACCGCAGCGAGAGCGCGTGCAGATGGCGGAACACCTTGAGCGCGAGCTGGCGCACGGCGCTTTCCGTCACCTTCGAAAAAAGGATTTCGCGCAATTCGGTGAACAGCGACGTGGAAAGCCGCACGATCGCGTAAGCCACCACGAGCAGGCCCACGCCGCTCGCGAGCACGATGCCGGGCGCGTGTTCCGCGCGGCCGAGCGCGGTGAGATGCTGCACGGAAGACAGACCGTCGACGATGTGCTTCATCACGATCGGCACGCCCAGATTGGCGACCTTCGCGCCGATCAGGCACGAAAGCGCGAACGCCACGCGCCACCTGTACGCGGTGAGATACGGCAGCAGCGAGAGGATCGTCTGCCAGTCGTTGCGCGGCCCGGCGGCGGGCGGCGCGACATCGTGGGAAGCGTTGGATGCAGGGAAACGGCGCATGGGCGGCAAGCGTGTGAACGGCGGCGCGCGGCACGAGGCTCGCACGACGAACGAGGTGGGGCGAGCGGCGACGGGTTTCTGCCGGCGCGCGCGCGGCGCACCGGCTCCCGTACAATTCCTGATCGACGTATTGTCGCAGAAGGCGGCACGCGCCGCTGCCGCCCGAGCCTTGCTCGAAGCCCGCCTCCGCGAGCTTCCCCTCGCGGCAGAAGGCGCGCCAGGCGTTGCGTAACGAGAGTTTGCGCAGGGTTTGCGTCGGTTTGCGTCGGTTTGCTTGGAGTCCGCGTAAAACCCGCGCGCCCGCGTGCCGCCGTGTTCGTTCCCCGCTTTCCTTTTTATTCGACGAAAGACCTATGACCGATTCCTACCCGCTCCCCGAAAAAGCGCCCGCGCTGCGCGTCGTCCCGCAACCGTCGGATTCGAACATGCACGGCGACGTCTTCGGCGGCTGGATCATGTCGCAGGTGGACATCGCCGGCTCCATCCCCGCGAGCCGCCGCGCCAACGGCCGCGTCGCGACCGTCGCCGTCAATTCGTTCGTGTTCAAGCAGCCGGTGTTCGTCGGCGACCTGCTGAGCTTTTACGCCGAAATCGTCAAGACGGGCACCACCTCCATCACTGTCGACGTCGAAGTGTACGCACAGCGCATGCGCTTGCAGGAAGAAGTGGTGAAAGTGACCGAGGCGACGCTCACCTACGTCGCCACGGGCGCCGACCGCCGCCCGCGCCCGCTGCCGCCGCTCGAATAAGACGCGTCGGCGGCACGAGCCGCGGGCGTGGCCACGCGGCTCACGCCGTCCAGGCCGCCTCGCGCGCCGCGTCGCCGTGCGCCGTGCTCGCGCGCAGCAACGCCGCCGCCTCTTCGCCGGGCAACGGCGGCGCGAAGAAGTAACCTTGGAGTTCGTCGCACGCGCGCTCGCGCAGAAAGGCGAACTGCGTCGACGTCTCCACGCCTTCCGCGATCACCTGGAGCCGCAACTCGTGCGCGAGCGCGATGATGGCGGCCGTGATGGTTTCGTCGTCGCTGCTCGTGCCGATGTCGGCCACGAACGAGCGGTCGATCTTCAGCCGGTCCACGGGCAATCGCTTCAGATAGCTCAGGCTCGAATAACCGGTGCCGAAGTCGTCGATGGCAATGCCGATGCCGAGCGCGTGCAACTCGCCCAGCATGGACACGGCCTCTTCGGTGTTGCGCATGAGCGTGGATTCGGTCAGCTCGATTTCGAGCCAGCACGCTTCGAGTCCCGTTTCCTGAAGCACTTCCGTCACCAGTTGCGCGATGTCGCGCTGGTGGAACGTTTTCGCCGAAAAATTCACCGAAACGCGCACGGGCGGCAGCCCTTCGAGCTGCCACGCGCGATTCTGGCGGCACGCCTCGCGCAGCACCCAGTCGGAAAGCGGCCCGATCAGCCCGCTTTCCTCGGCCACGGGAATGAACTGCGAAGGCGGCACGAGGCCGGCTTCCGGGTCGCGCCAGCGCACCAGCGCTTCCATGCCGACGATGCGGCCGCCTTCGATTTCCACCTGCGGCTGATAGTGCAGCAGGAATTCGCCGTCGCGCAGCGCGCGCCGCAAACGCCGTTCGAGATTCATGCGCGCGCCCGCGCTCGCGTTCATCTCCGGCTGGAAGAACTGGAACGTGTTGCGGCCCATGTCTTTTGCGCGGTACATCGCCACGTCGGCCTTCTTGAGCAGCGTTTCCGCGTCGTTGCCGTCCTGCGGGAACACGCTCGCCCCCAGGCTGCAACCCACGTACAGCTCGGTGCCGTCGATCCAGACGGGCTCCGAGATCATCGCGCGCGCCCGCTCCATCCAGCCGATCAGCGATTTTTCGTCGACGGTGTCGGTCAGCACGATCACGAACTCGTCGCCGCCGTGGCGCGCGACCGTGTCGCTCGTGCGCGTGCAGCGCTGCAACCGCTCCGCGACCACGCCGAGCAGACGGTCGCCGACGCTGTGGCCGAGACTGTCGTTGACGTTCTTGAAGCCGTCGAGGTCGATGAACACCACGGCCACGCCGCTGTCGTGCCGCTGCGCCGCGACGAGCGCCTGCTGAAGCCGGTCGCGCAGCAGGTTGCGGTTGGGCAGCAGCGTGAGGCTGTCGTAATTGGCCTGATATTCGAGCTGTTCCTGATAGCGGATCACCTCGGTCACGTCGTTGATGATGCCGATGTGATGCGTGATGCGGCCGTCGAGATCGGGCACCGGCGCGATCAGCAACTGGTTCCAGAACAGCGCGCCGTCCTTGCGATAATTGCGCAGCACGGCACTCACCTCGCGATTGGCGAGCAGCGCCTCGCGAATCGCCACGAGCCCTTCCTGATCGCGGTCGTCGCGTTGCAACAGGCGGCAGTCCTGGCCCGTGACTTCGGCGGGATCGTAGCCCGTGATGCGCTTGAACGCGGGGTTCGCGTACTCGATCAGGTTGCTGCCGCCCGGCCCCGGCGCGCTGATCAGGATGGCGTTCACGCAGGCGTCGAGCGCGCGGCTTTGCAGGCGCAGCGCGAGATCGGCGCGCTTGCTTTCGGTCGTGTCGCTGTAGGTGCCGAGCACGCCGATCACGCGGTTCTCGCCGTCGAGCAGCGGCAGCTTGCTCGTGAGCGTGGTGCGGTGCAGGCCGTCGATCGTATGGCCTTCCTCGAAGTTGATGCGCGGCAATCCCGAATCGATCACCTCGCGATCCTGCTCGCGCATCCGGCCCGCGTAAGCGCGCCACGGCAGGTCGTCGTCGCTCTTGCCGACGATCTGCTCGGGATACGCGAGACCCGCGTCGCGCGCGAACGTCATGTTGCAGCCCAGATAGCGCGACTCGGCGTCCTTCCAGAAGATGCGCTGCGGAATGTTGTCGATCACCGATTCGAGCATCTGGTTCGAGCGCTGCGCCTCGGCTTCGGCCTTGATCTGCTCGGTCACGTCGTCGGCGAGCACGAACACGGCCGGGCGCCCCATGAAGGTGAGCGCGTGATGCGAGATGTCGGCGCTGATGGTCGAGCCGTTGCGGCGCCGGTGATGCCAGATGCCGGCCATCGTGCGCACGTGCTGCGTGATCATGTCCGAGCGCGCGAGATGCAGTTCGAGGCGCGCGGCTTCCTGCGGCGCGCGGATGTCGCGAATCGACATCGCGAGAAATTCCTCCTCGCTGTAGCCGTATTGCTGGATCGCCGCCGTGTTGACGGCGAGAAAGCGCAGCGATTCGAGGTCGAACACGTACATCGGCACCGGATGCGCGTCGAACAGGCCCTGAAAGCGTTCGCTGCGCAAGCGCATGCCGCTCACGGCGCGCAGTTTCTCGCGCGCGGCCGTTTCGCGCGCGCCGAACGTGTAGATGAGCAGCGCCGCGCCCGCGAGCATGGTGACGACGAGCAGGATCGACGCGTGGCTGCCCGAGCGCGCCGAGTCGGCGAGCGCGGCGGTGAGCGCGAGATCGGCGGCGCTTTGCAGCGCGGCAAGGTGGTCTTCGGCGCGATCGACGCGCGTGTCGAGGCGCACGTATTCGGCGGCAAGCCAGGCGTGGTTCGCGGCGCTTGCGGGCGATGGGTTGGCGTTCGACGTGCTTGCGTTCGACGCGTTGGCGTTCGATGCGCTCGCGTTCGACGCGTTGGCGTTGGCGTTGGCAGCAGGATTCGCGGTTGCCGCGAATTGCGCAACGACCGGCGCGGCTTGGGTCGCCGAAGCGGCCTCGGGTGCGGTCGGCGAATGCGACGCGCCGGGTGCGCTGCGCGCGCCCGAAACGTTCGGCGCGGGCGATGCGCTTGCTGCATTCGAAGCGCTCGAAGCATTCGAAGCGCCCGCCGCGGCGGAATTCGTCCCGCTCGCGCCAGCCGCCACCGCGAATGGCGCCCCGGCGACCGCGCCCGTCACCACATGATCGGAAACGCGCGCGCGCGCCGCGGCCGCATCGCGTGCCGCCGTCGCACCGGCATCGGCATCGGCGTCGGCGTCGGCGTCGATACCGCCCGCCTGCCCGCGCTCGCCGGCGAGGCGCTGTTCGGCGCGGGCCAGCGTCGCGTCGATCTCGCCGGCAATGGCCGTGCTTTCCGCCGAAACAGCGTCGAAACGGCGCGCGAAGTCGGGATTGCCGGCCAACTCCGCGCGCACTTCGCGCCCGGCTTCGTCGAGCGCGGCGGCCCGCGCGGCGCGCGCCGAAGCCGGCTCGGCCCGGCCTTGCATCGCCAGACGGCCGAGCGCGCTCACGCCGCCGCCGAGCGCGTCGCGATAGCGGTCGAGATCGTGCCGGAGCTGGGCCGCCTGCGCGGCCCGCGCGTCGATCTCGCGCTGCGCGCCGAACTGTATCCACGCGACGAACGCGTTCGCCCCGACGGCCGCCACGACGACCGCCATGTTGATGAGATGGCGCTTCGAAAAAAGAAGATTCATGAATGCCGAGCGTCGAACGGCCCACGCGGCTTGCGTGGGTTGACGGGGCGCGACAGCGCGCAACCGGTCGGCGCCTGCTGCGCCATCCCGGATAACGGCACGCGGCTCGCGCGGCTTGAGGGCAAGAAGCGCAAAAACGGGGAAAAATCGCGCGCAAACGATAGCGCGACGCAGAAAATTGCGTCACACGCGAAAACCGGCGCGAATGGAACCGGGAAAAGCGAACGAAGAGAAACGCCGCGCTAGCGCGGCACCGCCACGCCGAACTCGCGCATCGCCGGCACGAAGTCGTGATTGGCTTCGGGCTTGCGCGAAAGCTTGGCGAGCACGTAGCGCTGGAACGGCGTCAATTGCGCCCAGTCCTCGAGACCCGGCGCGCGTAGATTCGCCAGGTGCGCCTGATTGGCGAGGCCGGGCGGAACGTGGTTCACGTCGCGCCACGCGGGCGCTTCCTCGGTCTCGAACCATTCGGGCTCGACGTTGGCGTGCGTGCGCATCATCTCGAACAGCGCGTGATCGAAATTCGGCTCGATCTCGGCGTCTTCGTCGACGGGAAAACACGCGAGCAGGCGCCGGTCTTCGTAGGGCAGCAACTGCCATTGCGCGAGCGAGATGCGCAGCCCGAAGCGATCGAGATTGAAGCGCACGCACATCGGAATGAAGGTGAGATTCTCCGACGAGTCGTGCTCGAAGCGGAAAAGGAGCGGAGCTTCGTTCAATGCCATGACGGTATCCTCGTGATGCGGGGCCAAGCGGCGCTCGCCCGCTTGAGGTATTTTAGAACCTTACGCGCGCGACGCACGCCGGGCGGTCCGCCTCGGAGCGCACGCACTGCGCGCAGCCGCACCTGGGGCGCCCTGAAGGTGCCCGGAAGCGCCCTGAAGCGCCCTGAAGCGCCCCCTGAAGGCGCACTTGCCGCGCAAGTCCCGCACATTTCGCGCCGCCCCGCACCGATGGAGCTTTTCGCTTGAACAACGCTGTCTTGCCGCCTTCCCCTCTCTCGACTCCGCTCGCCGGCGACGGCGAAGCCGGCGCCATCGCCGTGCGCGTGCATCGCCATCGCGGCGGCGAAGTGCGCACGCTCGACGACCACGTTGGCCAGGAATGGCCCGTCGCGCTCGTCTTCAACGGCATTTCGCACGCGGTGATGATGTGTACGCCGCGCGATCTGGAAGCCTTCGCCGTGGGTTTTGCGATCTCGGAGGGCATTGTCGGGCGCAACGCCGACATTCAGGACATCGAGGTATATCTGCGCGAAGACGCCGGCTTGCCGCACGCCGAAGTGCATCTCACGGTCGTGCAGCAGGCGTTCGTCGAGCTGAAGGAAAAGCGCCGCGCGCTCGCGGGCCGCACGGGCTGCGGCGTGTGCGGCATCGAAAGCATCGACCTGCTCGATCTCGAACCCGAAGTCGTGCCCGACACGGGCTTTCTCGCGCGCCTCGCGCCCGACGCCATCGCGCGCGCCGCCCGCGAATTGCCGCAGCATCAGGCGCTCACGAAACTCACGGGCGGCCTGCACGCGGCCGCGTGGTGCGACGCGAACGGCGCGATCCTGCGCGCGTTCGAGGACGTGGGCCGCCACAATGCGCTCGACAAGCTCATCGGCCAGTTGACGCTCGATCGCGCCGACACCCGGCAAGGCTTCGTGTTTCTCTCCAGCCGCGCGAGCTACGAACTGGTGCGCAAGGCCGCGCGCGTGGGCATTCCCATGGTCGCGACGATCTCGGCGCCTTCGTCGCTCGCCATCGCCATCGCGAGGCGCGCCGGACTGCGGCTCGTGAGCTTCTGCCGCGAGTCCGGTTACGTCGATTACGAAACGGCGTGAAGCGCCCCGGCGCTTAGTCGAACTGACGAAAATCCGGCTTGCGCTTTTGCAGGAACGCCGTGAACGCCTCGCGCGCTTCGGGCGCGAGCAGCATCTTGCCGAAATGCACCGACTCCTCGCTCATCTGCTCGCGGATTTCGTGCGTGCCCGCGCGCTTCATCAGCGACTTGGTCGCGCGCAGCGACGAAGCGGGCAGCGCGACGAGCTTCGCCAGTTGCGCCGCGACGAACGCATCGAGTTCGGCGGCGGGCAGCACGCGATTCACGAAGCCCATGCGATACGCCTCCGCCGCATCGAAGGTCTCGCCGAGCAGCAGCTTTTCGGCCGCGGCCTGATACCCGGCGATGCGCGGCAACAGCAGCGACGAAGCCGCTTCGGGGCATAGGCCCAGTTGTGCGAACGGCATGGCGAACCGCGCCGTATCGGCCGCATAGACGAGATCGCAGTGCAGCAGCATGGTCGTGCCCACGCCGATGGCGGCGCCCGCCACCGCGGCGGCGAGCGGCTTCTCGAAACCGGAAAGGGCCGCGAGAAAGCGCATCACGGGCGAATCGGCGCCGGTGGGCGGCGTTTTCAGGAAGTCTTCGATGTCGTTGCCGGCCGTGAAAATCTCGGCGTGGCCGCGCAGCAGCACGGCGCGCACGGCGGCGTCTTCCTGCGCGGACGCGAGCGCCGCGTTGATCGCCTCGTACATCGCGGGCGTGAGCGCGTTCTTGCGCTCGGGCCGATGGATGGTGATCGTCAGCACGCCGTTGTCGCGCGCGGTGAGAATGTCGTTGCTCATTGCGTCTCCTGAAGGCTTTCGCCACAGCGTAGGCCCGATATGAAAAAACGGTCCGCAAACCGCGAGGCCTGCGAACCGTGTCTTGTGCGTCAGCGCCGGATCGAAGCGCTTACAGCCGCTCGATGATGCCCGCCGCGCCCATGCCGGTGCCCACGCACATCGTCACCATGCCGTACTTGTAGTTGCGGCGGCGCAGGCCGTGTACGACCGTCGAAGCGCGAATCGCGCCCGTCGCGCCGAGCGGGTGGCCGAGCGCGATCGCGCCGCCGAGCGGATTGATCTTCGACGGGTCGAGGCCGAGATCCTGGATCACCGCCAGCGACTGCGCGGCGAACGCCTCGTTCAACTCGATCCAGTCGAGGTCGTCCTGCTTGAGACCCGCGGCCTTGAGCGCGGCCGGAATTGCTTCCTTCGGGCCGATACCCATGATTTCCGGCGGCACGCCGCGCACCGCGAAGCTCACGAAGCGCGCGAGCGGCGTGAGGTTGAACTGCTTGAGGATCTTTTCGGAGACGACGATCAGCGCGCCCGCGCCGTCCGATGTTTGCGAGCTGTTGCCGGCCGTGACCGAGCCCTTGTTCGCGAACACCGCGCGCAGCTTCGCGAGACCTTCGAGCGTGGTGTCGGCGCGCGGGCCTTCGTCCAGCTCGATCGTGCGCTCCTTCACCTTCACTTCGCCCGTGGCGAGATCGGGGAAACGCTCGACGATCGTGTACGGCGCGATCTCGTCCTTGAACTCGCCCGCCTGTTGCGCGGCCAGCGCACGGCGATGCGATTCCACCGAGAACGCGTCCTGCGCCTCGCGGCTCACCTTCCAGCGCTCCGCCACTTTCTCGGCCGTGAGGCCCATGCCGTAAGCGATGCCCACGTCTTCCCCGCGATCGAAGATGTGCGGCGAGAGCGACGGCTTGTTGCCCATCATCGGCACCATGCTCATCGACTCGCAGCCGCCCGCGATCATGGCGTCGCTTTCGCCCACGCGGATGCGGTCCGCCGCCATGGCGAGCGCCGTGAGGCCCGAGGCGCAGAAGCGGTTGACGGTCACGCCGCCCACGCTCTGCGGCAGGCCCGCGAGCAGCGCGCCGATGCGCGCCACGTTCAGCCCTTGCTCGGCTTCGGGAATCGCGCAGCCCACGATCGCGTCCTCGATCACGCTCGTGTCGAGCCCCGGCACCTGCGCCACGGCCGACCTGATCGCGTGAACCAGCAGCTCGTCCGGGCGGGTGTTCCTGAACACGCCGCGCGGCGCCTTGCCGATGGGCGTGCGGCTCGCGGCGACGATGTAAGCGTCCTGCAACTGTTTGCTCATCTCTAACTCCAGTATCTGGTGTGCGTACGTCGTGCCGCTTAGTTGCGCACCGGCTTGCCGGTTTGCAGCATGCCCATGATGCGTTCCTGCGTCTTTTGCGTGCCGAGCAGATCGACGAAGGCGCGGCGTTCGAGCTTGAGCAGCCATTCTTCGTCCACGAGACTGCCCGCTTCGACGTCGCCGCCGCAAATCGCCTCGGCGATACGGCTCGCGATCAGGAAGTCGTGATCGCTGATAAAGCGGCCGTCGCGCATGTTCACGAGCGACGCCTTGATGGTCGAGATCGCCGAGCGGCCCGCCACCGGAATCTGCGTCGCGCGCAGCGGCGCACGGTAGCCCGCCGCGCTCAAGGCGCGCGCTTCCTTCTTCGCCGTGTCGAGCAGTTCGAACACGTTGAACACGATGGTGTCCGACGGTTTCAGATAGCCCATCGCGCGAGCTTCGTGCGCCGAGCCGGAAACCTTCGCCATCGCCGCATTCTCGAACGACTTTTGCAGGAAGCGCAGCAGGTCGCTCGGCACGGCGCCAATCGCCTGCGCGCCTTCGGCCGCGCGGATCGCCGCTTCCTTCAGGCCGCCGCCCGCGGGCACGAGACCCACGCCCACTTCCACGAGGCCGACGTAGCTTTCGACGTGCGCCACGCGCTTCGCGCTTTGCAGCATGATTTCGCAGCCGCCGCCGAGCGCGATGCCCGAGACCGCCGTGACGACCGGCACGTTCGCGTACTTCACGCGCAGCATCGTGTCCTGGAACTTCTTCACGAACGGCTCGATGCCCTTCGCGCCGCCCATCATGAACGCGGGCATGGCTTCTTCGAGGTTCGCGCCCGCCGAGAACGGACCGCCCGGCGCGCCGAGTTTCAGCGACGTGGGCTGCCAGATCACGAGGCCCTTGTAGCCTTCCTCGGCGATGTCGATGGCCTTCACGAGCGAGTCGAGCAGGTCCGGCCCCATCGTGTTCATCTTGCTCTTGTACGAGACGATGACGACGTCGTCCTCGCCCGCGCGGTCGTCCACCCACGCGCGCAACTGCTCGTTCTCGAACAGCGTCTTGCCGAAGGTCCGGGGATCGCGCGCACCGGTTTCACCGAACAGCGCCGCACGGAACACCTGGCGCTCGTACACCGGCAAGTTCGAGCGCGGCACGAAGCGCGCTTCGGCGGGCGACCACGAGCCTTGCGCGCCATGCACGCCGCCGTTCGCGGCAACCGGGCCTTCGAACACCCACGCGGGCAGCGGCGCATTCGAGAGCGCCTTGCCGGCGTCGATGTCTTCCTTGACCCACTCCGCCACCTGCTTCCAGCCCGCCGCTTGCCAGCCTTCGAACGGACCTTCGTTCCAGCCGAAACCCCAGCGGATCGCGAGATCGACGTCGCGCGCGTTGTCGGCGATCGATTGCAGATGCACGCCGATGTAATGGAACACGTCGCGGAAAATCGACCAGAGGAACTGCGCCTGCGGGTGCTGCGATTCGCGCAGCAGCTTCAGGCGCTCGGCGGGCGGGCGCTTGAGAATGCGGCCCACGAGTTCGTCGGCCTTGCCGCCGCCGTCGACGTACTCGCCCGTGTTGGCGTCGAGCACCTTGATCGCCTTGCCTTCCTTGCGATAGAAGCCGCCGCCCGTCTTCTGGCCGAGCGCGCCCTTCGCCACGAGCCCGGCGAGCACGGCCGGCGTTTCGTAGACGGGGAAGAACGGATCGTCCTTCAGGTTGTCCTGCATCGTCTTGATGACGTGCGCCATCGTGTCGAGGCCCACCACGTCGGCCGTGCGGAACGTCGCCGACTTCGCGCGGCCAAGGCGCGCGCCCGTGAGGTCGTCGACTTCGTCGAAGCGCAGACCGAACTTCTGCGCCTCGGCGATCACGGCGAGAATCGAGAACACGCCCACGCGGTTCGCGATGAAGTTCGGCGTGTCCTTCGCGCGCACCACGCCCTTGCCCACCACGCTCGTGAGGAACGATTCGAGCTGGTCGAGGATTTCGGGCTTCGTTTGCGCCGTCGGGATCAGTTCGACGAGGTGCATGTAGCGCGGCGGGTTGAAGAAATGTACGCCGCAGAAGCGCGCCTTCAACGCGTCGTCGAAGCCATGCGAGAGTTCGGTGATGGAAAGCCCCGAGGTATTGCTCGCGAAAATCGCCTTCGGACCGATGTGCGGCGCGACCTTCTTGTAGAGGTCGTGCTTCCAGTCCATGCGTTCGGCGATCGCCTCGATCACCACGTCGCATTCCGCGAGCTTGGCGATGTCGTCTTCGTAGTTCGCGGGCGTGACGTACTGCGCGTCGTCCTTCACGCCGAACGGCGCAGGCGAAAGCTTCTTGAGCGTCTCGATGGCCTTGAGCGCGATGGCGTTCTTCGGGCCTTCCTTCGCGGGCAAGTCGAACAGCAGCACGGGCACGCGGGCGTTGATGAGATGCGCGGCGATCTGCGCGCCCATCACGCCGGCGCCCAGCACGGCCACCTTGCGAATATTCAGGTTGCTCACGTTGTTCCTCCAGCGGGTATGCAATGTCGAGCGGATTGAAATGCGAGGGCGGCGCGCCGCAACGGATGACGCAACGCGCGCCGCCTCTGGACATCGGGTTGACGGGGCGCGCCGTTCAGCGCGCGCCAGAAACGCTCAGAACAGCGCTTCGTCCACTTCCATCAGCGTCTTCGAACCCGCGCGCGCCTGGCGGATCGAGGTGGCCGTTTCGGGCAGCAGCTTCGCGAAGTAGAAGCGCGCCGTGGCCAGCTTCGACTTGTAGAACGGATCGCCCGAGCTTTCCTTGTCGAGCGCGATGCGCGCCATGCGCGCCCAGAAGTACGCGAACACGAGATGGCCCGCCGTGCGCAGATACGGCACGGCGGCGGCGCCCACTTCGTCGGGGTTCTGCATCGCCTTCATGCCGATTTCCATCGTGAGCTTCTGCATTTTTTCGCCGATGTCGGCGAGCGGATTCACGAACTCCTGCATCTCCGTCTTGATGCCTTCGGCTTCGACGAATTCCGTCACGAGCTTGCCGAACTTCTTGAGCTTCGCACCCATGTCGCCGAGCACCTTGCGGCCCAGCAGGTCGAGCGACTGGATCGTGTTCGTGCCTTCGTAAATCTGGTTGATGCGCGCGTCGCGCACGTACTGCTCCATGCCCCATTCGGCGATGAAGCCGTGGCCGCCGTACACCTGCATGCCGAGGTTGGTGCATTCGAACGCGTTGTCGGTGAGGAAGGCCTTGATGATCGGCGTGAGCAGCGCGACGAGATCGGCGGCTTCCTTGCGCGCGGCTTCGTCGGCGTGCGACAGCTCCTTGTCGATCTGCAAGGCGGACCAGTACGTGAAGGCGCGCGCGCCTTCGGCGTAAGCCTTCTGCGTGAGCAGCATGCGGCGCACGTCGGGGTGAACGATGATCGGATCGGCGGCCTTTTCCGGCGCCTTCGGGCCCGTGAGCGAGCGCATCTGCAAGCGCTCCTTCGCATACGCGAGCGAGTTCTGGTATGCGACTTCGGTGAGACCGAGGCCCTGCATGCCCACGCCCAGGCGCGCCGCGTTCATCATCACGAACATGGCGTTCAAGCCCTTGTTCGCCTCGCCGACGAGCCAGCCTTGCGCGCCGTCCAGATTCATCACGCAGGTCGCGTTGCCGTGAATGCCCATCTTGTGCTCGATCGAGCCGCACTTGATGCCGTTGCGCTCGCCCGCTTCGCCGCTCGCCGTGGGCAGGAACTTCGGCACGATGAACAGCGAAATGCCCTTGGTGCCTTGCGGCGCGTCCGGCAGGCGCGCGAGCACGAGGTGGACGATGTTCTCGGCCATGTCGTGTTCGCCGCTCGAAATGAAGATCTTCGTGCCGGTGATCGCATACGAGCCGTCGCTATTGGGCTCCGCCTTCGTGCGCAGGATGCCGAGGTCGGTGCCGCAGTGCGGCTCGGTCAGACACATCGTGCCGGTCCACACGCCTTCCACGAGCTTCGGCAGATAGGTCTTTTGCAGCTCGGGCGTGCCGTGCGCGTGCAGACATTCGTAAGCGCCGTGCGAAAGACCCGGATACATGGTCCACGCCTGGTTCGCCGAATTGAGCATTTCGTAGAGCGCGTTGTTGACGAACGCGGGCAGGCCCTGGCCGCCGTACTCGGGGTCGCAGCCGAGCGCGGGCCAGCCCGCCTCGACGTATTGCCTGTACGCTTCCTTGAAACCGGTGGGCGTGGTGACGACGCCGTCGCCGGCGTACGTGCAGCCTTCCTGGTCGCCCACCTGATTCAGCGGAAACAGCACCTCGGAGCAGAACTTGCCGGCTTCCTCCAGCACCTGGTTGATGGTGTCGGCGTCGAGGTCGGCGTGCTTCGGCATCTGCTTCACTTCGCCTTCCACGTTCAGCAGTTCGTGCAGCACGAATTGCATGTCGCGCAGCGGCGCGGTGTACTGTCCCATGTCTACTCTCCCAAGTTTGAGCTTCGGACCGGCGCGCCGCCGCGACGCGTTGCGTGCGGTCGGCGTCTACTGGCTTTCGACGCTCTGATACGAAACGATCAGTCTTTCGAACGCGGCCCACGTATGCTCGACCGCGTCCGGCAGATGCAGGAAGCGGCCGTCATGATGCAGGCCGAGCGTGACGCTATACAGTTCGAAAAGCATTAGCGCGGGATCGGTGTCGCGCCGCAAATGCCCTTCTTCGATTGCCTGCGAAATGGCCCTCAGGAGCGCCGAGCGCCACATCGACACGCTCGCCACGAGCGTCTCGCGCACCTGGCTGTCCGCGCGGTCGTCGTATTCGACCGCGCCGCTGATGTAGATGCAGCCGGTCGTGACTTCGTGAATGCGCTTTTCGAACCACCGCGACAGCATCGCACGCAAGCGCGGCAAACCACGCGGTTCGCGCAAGCTCGGAAAGAAGACTTCTTCCTCGAATCGGCGGTGGTACTCGCGCACCACCTCGACCTGAAGATCCTCCCGCGAGCCGAAATGCGCGAATACGCCGCTTTTGCTCATCTGCATGCGCTCGGCGAGCAGGCCGATGGTCAAGCCTTCCAGTCCGTCGCGCCCCGCGAGGTCGAGTGCTGCATCCAGAATGGCGGCTCGTGTCTGTTCGCCTTTTCGCATAGCTTTATTTACCGTGACGATGGAGCCGCGCGGCTGGCCGTCAACGGCATGTCAACGGCGCGCATCGTGGCCTGAATTAAATCGAACGGCCGTACTATTGTTGAGGACGGCCGTCCGCGAAACAAGGACTTTATTAGAAACCGATTTCTAACCGGGACTCTAATTTTCGGGCTCCGCGCGAGGCGCGCAAGCCGACATTCTCTCGATTGCACTGCCGGCGGCTCGTATGGCAGGCGGCCCTGGTCGTTCTAGTCGTAGCTGCCCACGGTCAACAGCTTCATTGCCGCGCGATAGAACGCGAACGCGAGCCAATTCAGGGCGCGCACGTGCCATGGCCGCGCCTCGTAATGCGCGCGGTCGATTCGCGTGGATTCGTCGAACGCCGAGAGAATCGCGTCGCGTAGCTGCTCGATCTGCGGATGCCGCACCATCAGCACGTTGGCTTCGTTGTTGAGCACAAGGCTGAGCGCATCGAGGTTCGACGAGCCCACCGTGCCCCAGGTCGAATCGACGACGGCCACCTTGCCGTGCAGCATCGTCTTTTCGTATTCAGCAATCTGCACGCCCGCCGTGAGCAATTGGTGATAGAGGAACGGCGTGCCGTAATCGAGCACCTTGAACTCCTTGCGCCCGATCAGCAGCTTCACCGCGACGCCGCGCGCCGCCGCATCCACGAACGCGCGGCGCAAGCGCCGGCCCGGCATGAAGTACGGGTTGGCGAGCAGCACTTCGTGACGCGCCTCGCCGATCGCTTCGAGATACGCCTTTTCGATCGCGCGCCGGTTCACCACGTTGTCGCGCGCGACGAACGCCACGCAAGGCACGTGCGCCGTGCGCGGATCGGGCACGCCGGCGCGCAGCCGCTCGCGCAGGCGCTCGATGATGCGGCGCGCGCGGCTCGTGCGCACCGTGGGCGCGAGACGGCGCAGCACTTCGTTCACGGCTTTGGTCGGCCGCCCGATCGTGTGGCCGGTCGGGTGCGGCGCCATATAGCCCGCGCTCGCGGGCACGCCGGGCGAAAACCCGCCGCCGTCCGGGCCTGGCGCGCCGAGCGGCGGGCGATGGCCGAGCCGGATGCGCCGCCACTGCATCTCGATCGCCTCGCGCACGTCCACCACCACGGGGCCGGCCAGCTCGACGGCGAAGTCCCAGCGCGGAAACGGCAGCGGCTTGCCCTCGTTCTCCATGTCGTCGACGACGTTGATGCCGCCGCAATACGCGTGGAGATCGTCGATCACGGCGAGCTTGCGGTGCGTGCGCGAAAAGCCGAAGCGCCCGAAGATATGCGGGTTGTAGATGCGATGCTCGATGCCCGCCGCGCCCCACGCATTGAACAGGTCGAGGCGCGCGGTGCCCACGCCGTCGGTGATCACGCGCACGCGCACGCCGCGCTGCGCCGCGCGGATCAGCGCTTCGGAGACCGACTGGCCGGTGCCGTCGTGGCAGAAGATGTAGGTTTCGAGCGCCACTTCGCGCGTGGCGGCGTCGATGCGTTCGATGAGCGCGCCGAACAATTCCGCGCCCGACTTAAAGAGCCGAACTTCGTTGCCGCTCGTGAAGCGGTAGCGCGAGCGATAGCGCCGGCCAAGCAGCGCTTCGCGCAGGCGCACGAGGCGGCGCGGCTCGACCTCGAAACCGGCTTCCTCGGCGAAAGGGTCGGGGCGCTCGCGCCGCGTGTCGCTCATGAACGGGCTCCGCGCCGCGGCTCAAGCCGTTCGAGCCGCTCCGGCAGTTGCAGGATCGCCTCGCTATTCGACGACGAAAAACACTTCGCCGCCGCCTGGTCGTATGGCAGCCACACGTATGCCGTGTGCTCGCGCGGCGAGAGCGTGACGGGCGTGCCCGCGGGCACCTCGAGGCTGAACCAGTGCTCCGTGTTGCGCGTCACGCCCGGCGCGTAACGGTGCCGCCATACGGGATAGATTTCGTACTCGATCTCGTGCTGCCAGTCACGCAGCACCGCATCGGCCACGCCGTTCGCGCCCACGAGAATGCCGGTTTCCTCGGCGACCTCGCGCACCGCCGTCTCGCTGAACGGTTCGTCGAGCCGGTCCTTCGAGCCTGTAACCGACTGCCAGAAGCCGGGCCGGTCGGCGCGCTCGATGATCAAGACGTCCAACTGCGGCGTGTGAATGACGACAAGGACGGATTCCGGGATCTTCGGCGGCTTCTGCATGATGACGAGCGTGGGGAAAACGCAGCGCAGCACGGGCTGCGCACTGACAAACGCTAAGGAGAATGTAACGCAAAAAGCAAAAAAGGCGCACGATGCGCCTTTTTTGTTGTTGCGATGCAAAAGCCCGAACGGGCCGTTGCGGCAAGCCGCCGTTACTGAGCGGCCTTCTGCTCGGGCTGACGCAAACGGATGTGCAGTTCGCGCAGTTGACGCTCGTCCACCGGGCTGGGCGCCTGCGTGAGCAGGTCCTGCGCACGCTGCGTCTTGGGGAACGCGATCACGTCGCGGATCGAGTCGGCGCCCGCCATCATCGTGACGATGCGGTCGAGACCAAACGCGATGCCGCCGTGCGGCGGCGCGCCGTATTGCAGCGCGTCGAGCAGGAAGCCGAACTTCGCACGCGCTTCTTCCGCATTGATCTTGAGCGCGCGGAACACCTTGCTCTGCACGTCTTCCTGATAGATACGCACCGAGCCGCCGCCGATTTCCCAGCCGTTGAGCACCATGTCGTACGCCTTCGCGAGACAGCGGCCCGGGTCCGTTTCGAGGTATTCCAGGTGCTCGTCCTTCGGGCTCGTGAACGGGTGATGCGCGGCCACGTAGCGGTTTTCTTCCTCGTCGTACTCGAACATCGGGAAGTCGATCACCCACAGCGGCTTCCAGCCCTTCTCGACCAGACCGTTGGCGCGGCCGAATTCCGAATGGCCGATCTTCAGGCGCAGCGCACCCAGGCTGTCGTTCACGACCTTCGCGCGATCGGCCGCGAAGAAGATGATGTCGCCGTCCTGCGCGCCGGTGCGCTCGAGAATGGCGGCAATCGACGCGTCGTGCAGGTTCTTGACGATCGGGCTTTGCAGACCGTCACGGCCCTTCGCGGCTTCGTTGACCTTGATCCACGCAAGACCCTTCGCGCCGTAGATGCGCACGAATTCCGTGTAACCGTCGATGTCGCCGCGCGACAGTTCCGCGCCCTTCGGCACGCGCAGCGCGGCCACGCGGCCGTCCTTGGTGTTGGCGGGCGTGCTGAACACCTTGAAGTCGACGTCCTTCATCGCGTCGGTCAGTTCGGTGAATTCGAGCTTCACGCGCAGGTCGGGCTTGTCCGAGCCGAAACGGCTCATGGCTTCCGAGTACGGCATGATCGGGAACTTCGCGTCGAGGTCGACGCCGATCGTTTCCTTGAACACGTGGCGCGCCATGTCTTCGAACAGATCGCGAATTTCCTGCTCGCCGAGGAACGAGGTTTCGCAGTCGATCTGCGTGAATTCGGGCTGACGGTCGGCGCGCAGGTCTTCGTCGCGGAAACACTTGACGATCTGGTAGTAGCGGTCGAAGTTCGCCACCATCAGGAGCTGCTTGAAGAGTTGCGGCGACTGCGGCAGCGCGAAGAACTGCCCGGCGTTCACGCGCGACGGCACGAGGTAGTCGCGCGCGCCTTCCGGCGTGCTCTTCGTCAGCATGGGCGTTTCGATGTCGATGAAGCCGAGCGCGTCGAGATACTTGCGCACGGCCATCGTCACGCGGTAGCGCAGACGCAGGTTGTGCTGCATCTGCGGACGGCGCAGGTCGAGCACGCGATGCGTGAGGCGCGTGGTTTCCGAGAGGTTGTCGTCGTCGAGCTGGAACGGCGGCGTGACCGACGCGTTCAGGACCACGATTTCGTGGCACAGCACTTCGACCTTGCCGCTCGTGAGGTTCGCGTTGACCGTGCCTTCCGGACGATTGCGAACGAGGCCCCGCACCTGCACGCAGAACTCGTTGCGCACGCCTTCGGCAATCTTGAACATCTCCGCGCGATCCGGGTCGCAGACGACCTGGACGAGGCCCTCGCGGTCGCGCAGGTCGATGAAGATGACGCCGCCGTGGTCGCGGCGGCGCTGCACCCATCCGCACAGCGAAACAGTTTGGCCCAGCAGCTGTTCGGTCACCAGACCGCAGTATTCAGATCTCATCGACATGATGTTCGTCTTTCGTTATGCATGAATGAACAGGAGCGCCGCGAGAATGCCGCGCGGCCTCCAGTATTAAAGCGGGGGATCGATGGGGCGGCGAGCATGCGCGGCCGGCGCGACGACGCCCATCGAAACAATATACTTGAGCGCGGCGTCGACGGTCATGTCGAGCTCGATCACCTCGCTCTTCGGTACGATCAGGAAAAAGCCCGACGTGGGGTTCGGCGTGGTCGGCACATAAACGCTGACGTGATCTTCCTGAAGATGGTTCACGACGTCGCCGCCCGGAATGCCGGTGAGAAACGCGATGGTCCACGAGCCCTTGCGCGGATACTCGATCAGGAGCGCCTTGCGAAAGGCGTTGCCGTTGCTCGAAAGCAGTGTATCGGAAACCTGCTGGATGCTGCCGTACAGCGGCCCGATGAGCGGAATGCGGCGCACCAGCGCGTTCCACCACTCCACCAGCTTCTGGCCGACGAAGTTTTGCGTGAGCAGGCCCACCACGAAGATGAACGCGACGGTGAGCACCGCGCCCAGCCCCGGCAGGCGCACGCCGAACACGCGCTCCGGCCGCCACGATTCGGGCAGCAGCAGCAGCGTCTGGTCCATCGTGCCGATCACGAGATTGAGCACCCACAGCGTGATGGCCAGCGGCACCAGCACCAGCAGGCCGGTCAAAAACACCGATTTGAACGTCGCTTTCTTGATCGTCATGTGTATCGCCGTCGGGGCCGCGCGCGGCGCGGCATCTGCGCGGCGCAACCCGCTTCGGTCGCGCCGCAGGTTTTCATCAGGTCGTGCCGGACGCGCTGGGCGCGGCCGGCGCCGGCGCGCTTTGCGCCGAAGCGTCGCCGGCCGGCTTCGCGGCGTCGGCCGCCGGCGCGCTTTCGCCCGACGCGCCTTCGGATTTCGCGGCCGTGGCCGCGCCGCCCCCGCCGCTGTTGCCGCCGCGGAAATCGGTGACGTACCAGCCCGAGCCCTTCAACTGGAAGCCGGCCGCAGTGACCTGCTTGCGAAATGCGTCCGCGCCGCAGCTCGGGCACTGCGTCAGGGGCGCATCGCTGATCTTTTGCAGCGCGTCTTTCTGAAAGCCGCACGACTCGCAGCGATAAGCGTAGATCGGCATGATCGTTATCCTGATGAAAATCTGATAATTGCTTGCAAAGCCTTGAATTATAGCCGCAAACCCGTCGCGCCCCTGGCTTTTGCCGAGACGGCGCATCGCCATCAGATGAGGGCGTGATGGACGCAGGTCAAGAGCCGCGCGTATATCGCGCTTCGATGCGCATGAATTCGCGTTTGCGCGGTGCCGGGCGGCCTTGCGGCATCGGCGCGAGCGTGTGCTGTGTGGCGGCCCGGCGCGGCCTTACGCGATTTTCGCGCCGCCTGCTAACCGGGCAAATGCGGCGCCAAAGGCTGTGGCGAAGGCGCGACGCCGTTGCGACGCCACACGAGCCAACGCTCGCGCCCCGCGAACACGGGCAGCGAATCGGCCACGGGCCGGTCGTCGGCGAGCGTGAAATACGGCGTGAGCAGCGCGTCCAGTTCGGCGCGCGGAATCGCGAAGGGCGGCCCTTTTTGCGTGGCGTCGATAAAGAAGTAACCCGCCAGCAGCGCGCCCGGCCGCATCAGTTCGGCCATGCGCATGGCGTAGCTCGCGCGCATGGCGACCGGCAGCGCGCAAAGAAATGCGCGCTCGTAGATCCAGTCCGGCGCGAACGGCGGCACGTAGGCGTAAAAATCGGCTTCCTCGACGACGCCGGCATACGGTCCGAGCGCCGCACGCGCCCCCGCGACCGCTTGCGGCGCGAAGTCGATCGCCCGCACGGCGCGGCCGCGCTCGGCGAGCCAGCGCGCTTCCCATGCGTTGCCGCAACCGGGAATGAGCACGGCGGCGTGGGGATGCAAGTTCGCGAACGCCTCGAACTCGCGCTGCACGCCCGCCTGGTCCCACGGCGTGAAACCGCGCGCGAAACGCTCGTCCCAGAACGCGGGATCGGCGGGATCGCGGCTTTCGAAGGCCGGCGGCGCGTTGGAGGCATTGGATACTTCGGGCGCGTTGGACGCACTGGGCTCGCGGGTCGGATCGCTCATCGCCTCACTCCTTCTCGTTTAACGCATTCGACCGCAGCTCGATTGCAGTCAAGCGGCAGTCAAGCGGCAGTCAAGCGGCCGCCCAACCACGCGCAGCGCTTGCGGACCGCCCGCCGCGCCTGGCCGCGCCGTCAACCGCCGTAAGCGAACGCCATCCACATGCGCGCCGCCACCATGCCCACGCCCACCGCCACGCCGAACACGAGCAAGCCTTGCAGCAGCCGGTTCGTGCGGCGCTGCTCGGCGAGCATCTGCCGAATGGTCTCGTCGTTCGCGACATGCGAAGGCTCCTGCCGATGCATCAACGCCTGATGCACGAGACGCGGAATCTGCGGCAGCGTCTTGCTCCATTGCGGCGCCTCGATCTTGAAGCGCTCGTACCAGCCGCGCAGGCCGATCTGCTCCGTCATCCAGCGTTCGAGATACGGTTTCGCCGTTTTCCAGAGATCGAGTTCGGGATCGAGCGAGCGCCCGAGCCCTTCCACGTTCAGCATGGTCTTTTGCAGCAGCACGAGCTGCGGCTGGATTTCCACGTTGAAGCGCCGCGACGTCTGGAACAGGCGCAGCAGCACCTGGCCGAGCGAAATATCCTTGAGCGCGCGATCGAAATACGGTTCGCAGACCGCGCGAATCGCGCTCTCCAGTTCCTCCACGCGCGTGTTGGGCGGCACCCAGCCCGACTCGATATGCAGCGTGGCCACGCGGTGATAGTCGCGCTTGAAGAACGCGAGGAAGTTCTGCGCGAGATAGTTCTTGTCGAAGTCCGAGAGCGCGCCGACGATGCCGAAATCGAGCGCGATGTAGCGGCCGAAATGCGCGGGATCGAGGCTCACCTGAATGTTGCCGGGGTGCATGTCGGCATGAAAAAAGCCGTCGCGAAACACCTGCGTGAAGAAGATTTCGACGCCTTCGCGCGCAAGCTTCGGAATGTCCACGCCGGCCGCGCGCAGCTTGTCCACCTGGCTGATCGGCACGCCGACCATGCGCTCCATCACGAGCACGTTGGGCGTGCTGAATTCCCAGTACATCTCGGGCACGAGCAGCAGATCGAGGCCCGCGAAATTGCGGCGCAACTGGCTGCCGTTGGCGGCCTCGCGCATGAGGTCGAGTTCGTCGTGCAGATATTTGTCGAATTCCGCGACCACTTCGCGCGGCTTCAGCCGCTTGCCGTCGGCCCACAGACGCTCGGCCCACACGGCGATGTCGCGCAGCAGCGCGAGGTCGGAGTCGATCACGGGCCGCATGTTCGGCCGCAGCACCTTCACGGCCACCGGCTTGCCCGCGTGCTGACCCAGCTTCACCTTGGCGAAATGCACTTGCGCGATCGACGCGCTCGCGACGGGCGTGCGCTCGAACTCGTCGAACAGCGCATCCACGGGCGCACCGAGCGATTTTTCGATGATGGCGATCGCCACGTTCGAGTCGAACGGCGGCACCTGATCCTGAAGCCGCGCCAGCTCCACGGCGATGTCGAGCGGCAGCAGGTCGCGGCGCGTGGAAAGCACCTGGCCGAACTTCACGAAGATGGGGCCGAGGCTTTCGAGCGCGAGACGCAGACGCACGCCGGGCGGCTGATCGAACTTGCGGCCGATCGTGGTGATGCGAAGCAGCAACCGCACGCGCCGGTCGTTGATGCGGCTCAGCATCATCTCGTCGAGGCCAAAACGGATGACGGTGAAAACGATCTTTAGGAAACGCAGAAAACGCATGTCTGGAAGGCCTGTTGACTAGCGCGGGCCGCGCGGCGTGGCGGTCGGGCTCGCGCCGCGGGCCGAGGTTTTTTGTTCGAGGCGCTCGATGCGCTTCTCCACCCGCGCCAGCGCATCGCGCGTGCGCGACAGTTCGTCGTTGAAGCCGTCGAGTTCGACGCGCCGCACGAGTTGCGGGTTTTCGTCGAGCAGATATTCGGTGACCGAGCCGAGCACGTTGCGCCCCGTGCGCAGCGCCTGCGCGTGCGCCGCGCGCGCGAGCGAGGCGAGCCGCGCGGCCGGCGCGTCGCCGACCACGCGCGCGAGATCCTCCTCGGGTTCCCAGCGCAGATGCTCGGCGAGCTTGCCGATGACTTGCGCGAATTCCGCGTCGCCCTCGATCTTCACGTGCTTCATCACGGCCGGCTGGCCGCCCTGCACGAACGAGGAGAACGCGCCGGCCGGCAGCGAGAGCGCAACGTCCACCTGCGCGGCGTCATGATCGTCGACGGCAGCCAGATAGCCGTCCGGCTGGACCAGCAGCGTCAGCATGAAGGGCGGGCAAGACAGGCGCGCCGTCTTGCCGGCATAGGGAGCGAGGCGCTCGCGAGCCCACGATTCGCGGGCAAGCAGGTGATTGACGGCGGCAGCGAAGGGCTTGGCGGCGAGAGTCATCGGCATGGAATAAGAAAACCCGCAGGGGCGACCGCCCGAGCGGGTTCCTATTGTAGCGTTCGCGCCGTCGGATCGCGCCGCCGGCAGGCGCGGCGCGGTGGCCCGGCGCGGCCGGACAGCGGCGCAATGCACTTCGCGACGCGTTTCCGGTCGCGAGGCGTGCGTGCCGGGATCAGCTCGAAACCTGCTGGATGCCGGCGAGCAGCCAGCCTTCGCCGGAACTGCGCGACTTCGAAAGGTTCCAGACTTCGGTGAACGGCGCGGCCGGCTCGCCCATGCCTTCGCGGATCAGGCCCGAGAAGCGCACGCTCGCCAGATATTCGTTGCCGCGTTCCTCCACGCCAAGGAGGTCGGCGTTGAGCTGCACGACGTCGGTCTGATTCGGCTGCGAGCCGCGGCCCGCCAAATCGACGCGAATTTCGGCGAACATTTCGGGCGTGGTGAATTCGCGGATGTCGTCCATGTTGCCCGCGTCCCATGCGGCCTGGAGACGCACGAAGTAGACCTTGGCATTGCGCACGAAGGCTTCCGTGTCGAAACCGGCCGGAATGGCGGCGGGCGTGTCGATCTGCGGCGTGGTGAGCGGATTCGCCTCGGGCGCGAGATATTGACCTGTGGGCGGCGCGCTGTAACGCGGCTCAGCGGGGCGATAGCCGGAGCTTTGGTTCAGGCCGCCGCCGGAGCCGGGGTAGCCGCCCGCGCCGCCCGCTTGATACGCGGGCTCGCCCGCGCGGCGGCGGTTCATGAACTTGCGGATCAGCCAGATGGCGATAAAAGCGATGAGCGCGATGATGATCATGTTCGCCATCGCGCCGGCGAACGCCTCGCCAAGACCGAAGTGCGAGAGCAGCGCCGCGATGCCGAGACCGGCCGCGAGACCGGCGATAGGCCCGAGCCAGCGGTTGCGCGCCGGTGCGGGCGCGGGCGTGGGAGCCGGTGCGGCCGGCGCGCGCTGGGCGCCCGCCTGCTGCGTGGGGCTGGGCTGCGCGGGCGGCGGCGTGGTGCTGCGCTGCGTAGCCACCGACGACTGGCGGCCGAAGCTGCGGCCGCCGCCCATGCGGCGCGCTTCCGCGTCGAGCGACGCCAGGCTGCCGGCGACGATCGCGCCGATCACGGCGAAGGTTCCGATTCGCCTCACCCAAGAGATTGAAAGCTTTCTGGAAGCATTGATTCTGGGCTCAGGCATGGCGAAAATTCCTTTAAAGACAGAGATTTGGGAACACTAATACTTTGTGCCGACATGTAAGGCTACCACGCCAGCTGACAAATTGTAATATTTGACAGCATCGAGGCCGGCTTGTTCCATCATCGTCTTGAGGGTTTCCTGGTCCGGGTGCATGCGGATCGACTCCGCGAGATAGCGGTAGCTCTCCGCGTCCTGGGCAAAGCGCTCGCCGAGCCACGGCAGCACCTTGAACGAGTACACGTCGTAGGCCTTCTTGAGCGGCTCCCAGACCTTCGAGAATTCGAGCACCAGCAGGCGGCCCGCCGGTTTCAGCACGCGGCGCATTTCAGCGAGGGCCACGTCCTTGTGCGTCATGTTGCGCAAGCCGAACGCCACCGTCACCACGTCGAAATAGTTGTCCGGAAACGGGATTTTCTCCGCGTCGCAGAGCAGCGCGGGCGTGACCACGCCCTTGTCGATCAGGCGGTCGCGGCCCACGCGCAGCATCGACTCGTTGATGTCGGTGTGCCAGACTTCGCCGCCCGGGCCGGCCTTCTTCGCGAACGCCATGGACAGATCGCCCGTGCCGCCCGCGATGTCGAGCACCTTCGCGCCCGGCCGCACGTTCGCCTGCGCGATCGTGAACGCCTTCCAGGCGCGGTGCAGCCCGCCCGACATCAGATCGTTCATCAGGTCATAGTTCGAGGCGACCGAGTGGAACACGCCGGCCACCTTCTTCGCCTTGTCCTGTTCGTCGACCGTCTGATAGCCGAAGTGGGTTTTGCTCATCGCGCTCGTCCTTTCGCGGAGGGTGTTCTGTGAGATGACGCCGCCCGGCGTGCAGGCTGGGCGGCGGGGCTGGATCGTAACAGGAAGCGTCAGTGGCAGTGGCCGTGCGCGGCGCCATCATGAGCCGATGCCGCCATCGGCGTATCGCGCTCGACGCCCGCTTCCTTGAGTTTGGCGAAATACTCGGCCCAAAGTTCGTCCTGGCGCGTGGCCAGATCGTAAAGCTGGTCCCACGAATAGATGCCGGTGTCGTGACCGTCCGAAAACGTGGGTTGCAGCGCGTAGTGGCCCACGGCTTCGAGCGCCGTGATGGTGACTTCGCGCTTGCCGGTTTGCAGCGTTTCCTGGCCGGGGCCGTGGCCGCGCACTTCGGCGGACGGCGAATAGACGCGCATCAGCTCGAACGGAATGCGAAAGCTCTCGCCGTTCGCGTATTGCAGCTCGAGCACGCGCGAGACGGCATGCACGACGATGCCGGTCGGCACCGGCGTATCGGATTTCAATCCACTCATGGTCCTTCCTGATCGTAGTTGCAGCGCGAAAGCGGCGCCGCTCAGGCAAGCGCCTGGTCGATTTCATGGCGCACGGCGTCGCGCAGCAGCGTGGCCTGCGCGCGGCGCTGGCCGAGCATCGCCTCGGACACCGTGCGCTGGCGCGGCGCCCACACGGGCAGCGGGAAATGCGCGTCGTTGGTGAAACGCGGGATCACGTGCCAATGCACATGCGGCACCTGATTACCGAGGCTCGCGAGATTCACTTTCGACGGCTGCATGACGCGGCGCAGCGCACGCTCGACCGCGTAGACGGCGCGCATCAAATGTTCCCGATCGGCGGCGGCAAGGTCCGAGAATTCCGCGACATGCGCATTCCAGACGACCCGGCAAAAGCCCGGATAGTCGGTTTCGTTGGTCGCGAGAACGATGCGCATGCGCTCGTCTTGCCACAGCACATCGCCGCCGTCCTCTTTGCAGAATACGCATTCCATCGTCGTCCTCGAACCGTGTCACCGAAAATTGAGCGGTGCCATTAGACCAGCACGCGCTCGATTCCGCCATTGTTCGCGTGCTTCACGTAGTCGGCCATCCAGTTCTCGCCGAGCACGTGGCGCGCGATTTCCACCACGATGTAATCGGCTTCGATGCTGGCGTCCTCGTTGTAGCGCGACAGACCTTGCAGGCACGACGGGCAGCTCGTGAGAATCTTCACGTCCCGCGCCGTGCCCTGCCCGTTCGCTTCCTCGGGCGTGGCCGCCTGCTTGCCGTTCTCGCCCGTCACGCCGCTCGCGCCGTTGGCCACTACCGGAATGCCGCGCAGCTTCGCCGCGCCCTTGCGGATTTCCTCTTCCTTGCGAAAGCGCACCTGCGTCGAAATGTCGGGGCGCGTGACCGCGAGCGTGCCCGATTCGCCGCAGCAGCGATCGTTCTTCTCGATCTTGTAGCCGTCTTTCGCGGAACCCATCAGCTCGTTGACGAGCTTGACCGGATCGACCGTCTTGATCGGCGTGTGGCACGGGTCGTGATACATGTAGCGCGTGCCCGACACGCCATCGAGCTTGATGCCCTTTTCGAGCAGGAACTCGTGGATGTCGATGATGCGGCAGCCCGGGAAAATCTTGTCGAATTCGTAACCGGCGAGCTGGTCGTAGCACGTGCCGCACGACACCACCACCGTCTTGATGTCGAGATAGTTGAGCGTGTTGGCGACGCGATGGAACAGCACGCGGTTGTCCGTGACGATCTTCTCGGCCTTGTCGTACTGGCCCGAGCCGCGCTGCGGATAGCCGCAGCACAGATAGCCCGGCGGCAGTACGGTCTGCACGCCCGCCTCCCACAACATCGCCTGGGTGGCAAGCCCGACCTGCGAGAAGAGGCGCTCCGAGCCGCAGCCGGGGAAGTAGAACACCGCTTCCGAGTCGACCGAGGTCGTTTTCGGGTTGCGGATGATCGGCACGATCTTGTTGTCCTCGATGTCGAGCAGCGCGCGCGCCGTCTTCTTCGGCAGGTTGCCCGGCATCTTCTTGTTGACGAAGTGGATCACCTGCTCCACCGCGGGCGGCTTGCCCGTGGTGGCGGGCGGCAGCGCGGCCTGCTTCTTCACGAACTTCTTCAGCACGTCGTTGCCGAGGCGCTGCGCCTTGTAGCCCACGCCCATCATCGCGGTGCGCGCGAGATTGATGGTTTGCGGATTGGTGGCGTTGAGGAAGAACATGCCCGCCGCGTTGCCCGCGTTGAACTTCTTCTTGCCCATCTTGCGCAGCAGGTTGCGCATGTTCATCGTCACGTCGCCGAAGTCGATCTTGACCGGGCACGGCGTCACGCACTTGTGGCACACGGTGCAGTGATCGGCGACGTCGTTGAATTCGTCCCAGTGCTTGATCGACACGCCGCGGCGCGTCTGCTCTTCGTACAGGAACGCCTCCACCAGCAGCGAGGTGGCGAGAATCTTGTTGCGCGGGCTGTAGAGCAGGTTCGCGCGCGGCACGTGCGTCGCGCACACGGGCTTGCACTTGCCGCAGCGCAGGCAGTCCTTCACCGAATCGGCAATCGCGCCAATGTCGGACTGCTGCATGATGAGCGACTCGTAGCCCATCAGGCCGAACGAAGGCGTGTACGCGTTGCGCAGGTCGGCGCCCGCGAGCAGCTTGCCCTTGTTGAAGCGCCCTTCCGGGTCCACGCGCTGCTTGTACGCGCGGAATTCGGCGATCTCGTCTTCCGTGAGGAATTCGAGCTTCGTGATGCCGATGCCGTGCTCGCCCGAGATCACGCCGTCCAGCGAACGCGCGAGCTTCATGATGCGCGCCACCGCGTGATGCGCGTCCTGGAGCATCTCGTAGTTGTCCGAGTTGACCGGCAGATTGGTGTGTACGTTGCCGTCGCCGGCGTGCATGTGCAGCGCCACGAACACGCGCCCGCGCAGCACCTTCTTGTGGATCGCCTGGCACTCGTCGAGGATCGGCTCGAACGCGCCGCCGTTGAAGATCTGGCGCAGTTCGGCGCGCACTTCCTGCTTCCACGACACGCGCACCGTGCGATCCTGCGTCACGTGAAAAACGCTGGCCTGCGGCTGCGCGTCCGCGCGATCGGCGAACTTTTCCGCCAGCGCCTCGTAGCCCAGTTGCACGAGCGTGTGCTGCGCTTCGGCGAGCGGCAGGTCGAGGTTCGCGCCCACGAAGGTCCAGCGCGCGCGCACGCGCTCGAGCAGGTCGAGCGCCTGCTGCACGCGGTCTTCGAGCAGTTCCGCGCTGGGGATTTCGTTGGCGTCGTCGCTCTTGCCGAGCGGCAGCTTGCCTTCGCGGAAGAACGCTTCGAGCGCGTCGATCAGTTGCAGCTTGTTCTTGATCGACAGTTCGATGTTGATGCGCTCGATGCCGTCGGTGTATTCGCCCATGCGGTTGAGCGGAATCACCACGTCTTCGTTGATCTTGAACGCGTTGGTGTGCCGGGCGATGGCCGCCGTGCGGCTGCGGTCGAGCCAGAAGCGCTTGCGCGCCTCGGCGGACACCGCCACGAAACCCTCGCCGCTCTTGCCGTTGGCCATGCGGATCACTTCCGAGGTGGCCGCGGCCACCGCGTCCGCGTCGTCGCCGACGATATCGCCGATCAGCACCATCTTCGGAAACGCGTTGCGCTTGCTCTTGGTCGCGTAACCCACGGCGCGCAGGTAACGCTCATCCAGATGCTCGAGACCCGCGAGAATCGCGCCGCCCTGCTTCGAGGTTTCGAACAGGTAATCCTTGATTTCGACGATGCTCGGAATCGCCTCGCGCGCCTGGCCGAAAAATTCCAGGCAAACGGTGCGCGTGTGCGCGGGCATCTTGTGCAGCACCCAGCGCGCCGACGTGATGAGGCCGTCGCAGCCTTCCTTCTGCACGCCCGGCAGGCCCGCGAGGAATTTATCCGTCACGTCCTTGCCGAGCCCTTCCTTGCGGAACACGCGGCCGGCGATGTCGAGCGACTCCGTGCGCAGCGGCTTTTCGCCGGGCGCGTACTCGCCGTCGAACCACTTCAGCTCGAAGCGCGCGACTTCGATGTCGTGGATCTTGCCCATGTTGTGATCGAGGCGCGTGACTTCGAGCCAGTTGCCTTGCGGGTCGACCATGCGCCACCAGGCGAGGTTGTCGAGCGCCGTGCCCCACAGCACGGCCTTCTTGCCGCCCGCGTTCATGGCCACGTTGCCGCCGATGCACGAGGCGTCGAGCGAAGTGGGATCGACGGCGAACACGAAACCCGCCGCGTCGGCGGCTTCGGTCACGCGGCGCGTGACGACGCCCGCGCCCGAGAAGATCGTCGCGACTTCACGGTCGACGCCGGGCAGCGACGTCATTTCGACCGGCCCGAGTTCCTCGAGCTTTTCCGTGTTGATGACGGCCGAAAACGGCGTGAGCGGCACCGCGCCGCCTGTGTAGCCCGTGCCGCCGCCGCGCGGGATCACGGTCAGGCCGAGTTCGAAACAGGCCTTGATGAGGCCGGCGATCTCGGCTTCGGTGTCGGGCGTGAGGACCACGAACGGATATTCCACGCGCCAGTCGGTCGCGTCGGTGACGTGCGAGACGCGCGCGAGGCCGTCGAAGCGGATGTTGTCCTTCGCCGTGCGCTTGCCGAGCACCTTGTTCGCGCGGCGGCGCAGGTCGGCCATCTTCTCGAATTCGGCCGCGAAGTCGTTGACGGCGCGGCGCGCGGCCGCGACCAGCGTTTCCACGCGCGCGGCGCGTTGCACGCCTTCGTCGTCGGTGTGCGCGGAAAGATCGGCGCGGCGGCGCTTTTCGATTTCCGCGAGACGGTGATTGAGCGCCTCGACCAGCAGCGCGCGCCGCTTCGGGTTGTCGAGCAGATCGTCCTGCAAATACGGATTGCGGCGCACGACCCAGATGTCGCCGAGCACTTCGTAAAGCATGCGCGCCGAGCGGCCCGTGCGGCGTTCCGCGCGCAGTTCGGCGAGCGCGTCCCACGCCGCTTCGCCCAGCAGGCGAATGACGATCTCGCGGTCCGAAAAGGACGTGTAGTTGTACGGAATCTCGCGCAGGCGCGGTTCGATGTCGGCGGCCACGGAGGCGGCGGCGCCGTGAGGATCGAAAACTTGAGGTGCGTTCATGGTTGGACGACTCTTTGAGCCAGCATCGCGCGCGGCTCGCTGCCGCTACGGCGATGCTGACGGGGCGCGTGGGGCGCTATTCTGAAATCGAGTCCGCTTCGGGCACGCATCGGCTGCACGGGCAATGGGCGGACGAAAGGGGTGGGGAAGCGCATGGCGGCAAGGTTCACGCCGACGGTTCCCCGGCGCTCGGACTTAGCGACACGATCGTGCGTGGCGGACGTGCCGCTGCGCCGCGGGGCGGGTCTCGCGCCGCGCGGGCATCAAATGGGCTGTCCGGGGTTGCCAGTGCATCTTCCGATCCTTGGTTCGAAAAGCGATTTTAACGCATGATCCGCACCTGCGCTGACGGGCGATGGGACGGCCGGCGACATCGAAATTTCACTTGCGCCGTCAGCGCGCGATGAAGCGAGCCCGGGATCAATCCGATAGATGCCTGGCCGTCCGGACGGTTGGCTAATCGACATAAAATCAACGCAAAATCGACGCAAAATCTCGCGCCGCCGCGGGAAACGGCCCGGGACCGGCCGCCGGCGCGCGGGCCGTTGGCGCTAAAATCGACGTTTCCCCGTTCCGACCCGCGCCCGGCGCGCCCTCGCATGGCTTCCCACGACGACTACCTGAAGAAGATCCTCACCGCCCGCGTCTACGATGTCGCCCGCGAGACCGAACTCGAACCCGCGCGCAGTCTCTCCGCGCGCATCCGCAACCGCGTTTTTCTCAAGCGCGAGGACAACCAGCCGGTCTTTTCCTTCAAGCTGCGCGGCGCCTACAACAGGATGGCGCACCTCACGCCCGCCCAGCTCGAGCGCGGCGTCATCACCGCGTCGGCC
>NZ_CAJMZE010000025.1:0-87418 GCF_905220235.1 Paraburkholderia sp. J41
CGCCGACGCGGTGATGACGCCGCGCTCGAGCTGGGCGGACGTGAGGTGCGCCATCTTGTTGTAGGCGCCGCGCAGCTTGAAGGAAAAGACCGGCTGGTTGTCCTCGCGCTTGAGGAAAACGCGGTTGCGGATGCGCGCGGAGAGACTGCGGGCGGGTTCGAGTTCGGTCTCGCGGGCGACATCGTAGACGCGGGCGGTGAGGATCTTTCGGAGATAGTCGGTCTCGTCGGGATGCGTTTTGCCTGTTTTGGCTGCTTCGACGGCGGAACGACCTTGGTGCACTTGCATGACGGCTCCTGTTCTGATTTTCGTTTTAACCAGGAGGCGGAAATAAAAAACCCGCCTCGTGGGGCGGGTTGTTGTCGCGGCTTTCGGATATGCGCTAACCCACCATTCGTCGAATGGTGTAAATAATCAGCGCGATCGAAAACGGGCGGCGGTTCATTCTTAAAGAATGGCTTGGGACGGGTGTCATTGTCAATGCAAGGAAACCGACGCGAACAATTAATTACGAAATACGTTCTTTTTACTACGTTGAAAGCAATTTGGTGGCCCTTTGCGCTCCGCCGCTTGGAAAAGTGTGATTTTTTCGTTGCTCACATGCATTTTTTCGTGAAACATTTTCAATACATTCACGTAAGCCCATGATAACTATGAAAAAACACTTGGACAATGAGATACGCGAGCATGTTTCACGATTCGACCCTGAACCGGCCTTGCCGTGCCTCGCCTGGCACCCGTAACCGGAGAAAGATATCCCGGCGCCCTCCCCGGCTCGAGTTCTGGCTATCGTTAAACCGCGTCGGGGGCTTCCATCTCCGAGGCCCACTGTTCGATAACGGCCTTTACACGCTCGGCAAGCCGCTGTTGATCGGCGGGCGCAATACCCTTCAGGCTGAGTTCCGCGCGTCCGTCGCCGAATAGTTTCAGTTCGCCCAACGCGACACCATCGGGCTTGTTGAACTGCACGCGCGACTGGTAGTGCGTGCGGCGGGGACCGACGCGACGAGCGCCCGCCTCCGCCGATGCCGCCGCCTCGAGTTTGCGCACGCTGGCCTTGCCTTCTACCACTTGTTGGAGCCAATGTTCGGCAACCGTGGCGCCGGCACGGTCGAAGATCAACTTGATGTTGTAGGCGTGACCGAGTCCAACGTCGCCGCGATGTTGCGCCATGCGCTGAAGCAGGAACGGCGGCAGCGAAGTAAGCGAAATGACCTTGCTGATGTGCTTCGGGTCCTCGCCGACAGCGACGCCCAATTCGACCTGATCGACATAGACACGATCGTCGAGCAACTTTTTCCATGCCAGCGCATCGTCGAAAACCGTCTGTTCCTCTCGCTCCTTGTTCGCGTGATACGCGCGCAAATAGAGGTTCTGATTGTCGAGTCCATCGCGAACGTCGGCGTCGATGAACCTGTCGCCGCGTGAACGGGCCGCCCGAATTCGCCGCTCGCCATCAACGATGACATATTTTCCCGGAAACTCGGCGAGTCGAGTCACGAGGATCGGCGTGATCTGCCCTTGCGTACCGATGCTCGCAGCCAGTTCGTCGATCGTCTCGGCGCTGTAAAACGCGCGCGGGTTGTAGGGATTGGAAACGACCTCGTCGACAGCGATTTTTTGGACCGCGTGCGTGGCATTGCCAGGTTCGGCAACCAGTGCTTCCGGGGCAATCACCGGGGCGGACGCGCCAGCATCGCGCTGCGCGATATTGACGACGTCCGCTTCCGCCAGGCGCTCGCCCGCCGACACACGTTCCGCCACCATTCCAGCGCGAACCTTGCTGGTGAAATTAAGCTTAGTTGCCATCGACGGTCTCCTCCTCCTGAACCAGCGCAATGATTTCGTTATAGACGGCCGTGATTTCGTCCTTTGCGATCTTCGTCCCGCGTACGCCGCGAACGTCGAACACAGTCCGGCCCAGAGCCGCCGCTTGCCGATATAGCTCGCGCTGTTTAACCGTCGAGGCGAATACGCGGACGTTGCTCTCAGCGAGAATCGCGCTCATTTGCGTGTGAAGCAGGGTCTTCGAATTGGACTTATTCAGCAAAATTGCGAATTTTCCGGCTGGATTAGCCACGCGAGTGCGTTCGACCAATTCCATCATGCCTTCGCTACTCCAGATATCGATTGGAGAGGCATCGGTCGGAATGATCGTTGCGTCGGCTACGGCTAACACGCGAGCAGTTGTGAGATCGTTAATATTGGGCGGACAATCGACGATTACCACGTCATAGTCGTTGGCCAAAGCCGCAACTTCTGGCCCAATCATTTTTTCGAGCTTATGGATGCTGCCGACACGAAACGGCAGCGGTGTTTCAGAACCTGCTGCCGCGCACCAGCTCATGCATGATTGCTGGCCGTCAGCATCGGCGACATACACCTTGTAGCCTTCGGCCTGAAACGCTCCCGCCAGATTCATGCTCGTAGTGGTCTTGCCGACACCACCTTTCTGGTTCGCAACAGCTATGACGAGTCCCATTCAATTCTCCATGCAATTTTCAACGGCGAAGTGGCGATCCACACGCATTCTCCACGTGGAGACTTCCGCAAGTCACCACGGAGTCTAGCGGTTACTTAAGGTAAATTCTAGGATTTCTGCCGAAAACGTTGTCGCCTCGCAACCCTTGATGCTTAAGTTGGAGTCTAGAGAGTATCGCTCGCAGGTGAATCTCCACGTGGAGACGGCGGTATAGTATTTGAACTCAAACCAATTTCACACCTTCGCACGGCGGTATGATGCTACACACTCCACGTGGAGATTTTGCGCTCCGCAAATAGCAAAGACGTTTTACAAAGAGACTGAATTTGGTCTGATATTGCCGCAGATTCTCCACGTGAAGAATCTGCATTGCTTGAACAACGCACCTGTGGATAGGATAATGGTGACTTTAAAGAAAATTCATTCCGAATTTTCAAAAATTAGTATAGATATTTTTTACGTACGCGTCAGCCGCGATGAGCGCAAAAAAAAGGTGACCTAAAGTCACCGTTACGTCTGCTTTAAATTATCTCAGTCGCCGCGCGTCTTCAACGCCAACTCAACCTCCGCTGACGCTTGCCCAGCGGCAGGCGGCTGTTGCCCGCTCAGCAGGAATTCAAGCAAATCGGCGGCCGTCGGCTGACCCCAGGTATCTAGCACGACCCAGCGGAAGAAATTCGTCGATGCCATTTTGCTCGGCACCTTGGCTGTCGAGACTTTCAGCTTGTCCATGCCGACCGTCTCGTTGTAGCGCTGGATCAATGCGGTCTGATCGTCGTATTCGAGTTCGTTGAAGTACGAGCGCGCCTCGTTGATCTTTGCCGCAATATAGCGATCGGCGACCTGATCCTGGCTTTCCCGCGCTCGGCCGGCGTCCGAAGTGGCCGTTGCCGCATTGCCACCGGGCAACTCGTAACCCTGCATGAGTGCCTTGCGGAAATAGGCGGCCACGTTCGCAAGCGGCGCCGCGTTTTTTTGAGCGACGCGTGCGGCGGTGTAGGCGATGGCCGTCCGTATCTTCTCGTCGCCGTATTGCTTGATCAAACGCCGCGCCTCGGAAACCGGAATGCTGAACTTCGACATTTCGCCGATCAACAATGTCTCGTTGACGCGCAACTCCTGCGCGGGATCGGTCTCAGGCTTACGAGTAACGCGAAACTGCAAAGCGACGACCGAGCGTCCCACCTTGTGTTCGATCAACTCGAAGGTGTGATCCGAAATCTCGTTCACTTCCTTGATGCACGGCACGAGGACGCGGCTTTTGAACTGCTTGTACAGCTTATAAGACTGCGCCGACGTATCCTGCCCGAGAATCAGATCGCGCAGCGTCGCAAGCGGAAACCGCGCGGTCATGCCAACCGCCTCATAACGCACGACGTTCTCCCATAGCGCCAGCGAATGCGCCTTCCGAAACTGGCGCGTGATTCGCATGTCGATCATTGCGTAGATTTCGGGGTTGAGGAGTTCGCCGCGAATCTGCTCGGAAAAGGTGTAGCGCAACACAGACCGCTCGAGTTCGGCGCCCGCGAGCAAACCCGATGCTTTCCAGATGCTGCGCTTGTCCTGCGTGAGATAGTCCCAGTTGACGACCGTGCTGATCAGCGAATTGATCGTCTCCTTGACGTATTCCGTGTTATTGCTGTTCAGATCGACGTCTTGGGAAAGGGCGGAAATCGTAATCTCGAACGAGGAGCGGCCAGGCTCAAGCGAGTCCTGGCGGATCGCATTCTTGATCAGCGAGCTGAACATCTTGCGCTGCTGCAAGCTGATCGACCCAGACTTGGGCGCGATATGAATAGCCGGAACGGCCTTGCGGAAGAGATCAGGCGGCTGGCCTTGAAATACGAGTGCGCCTTGCTTGTCGGCATCGCCAGCGTCGGCCTTTTTTCTTGCCATATGATCCACGTTGAAGGGAACCTGTTCGGTTGGTAACTGTATACCAACGGAACAGGTGACTCAAGGCCGCGATGGAATCCGTGACGCTGAGCGACATCTGCCGGGAAACGATTGACAGACAAGCCTTCCAAGGTCGTGCGGCATCGCAGAAAAGACAGAAACGCCGGCGCAGGCAAGACAGGCATTCTTCCCATAAGCGGTAACCTTCGAAGGCAACGGCCTTCATTCAAGTCCCATAGATGGCTACCTTGCTGCGTTATGTGAGCGCTCACTCACAAATATAACCGGCACAAAGGTAACGAGATATGGGAAATCCCAATCAGCGCGGGCGTGCTGTTGGTCGCAGGCTTTGGCAGCAAGTACCGCTCGGAATGTCCCATGAATGGTGACCTTTGCCCGTTCCCATAAACGGTGACCTTGGGTCACCTGAAAGGGGAGGTAACTGCGAACGAACGGATGTAACTACTCCCAAATACGGTTACCAACGAACACCACCATAAGCCGTAACCTAAGAAGCTCGCGAAGCCTCAGGCATCAACCCCGCAGGGCCGACATGATCGAACACAGCCCGCCACGGCGCGACAAAAATCAGTACAAAATAGCCCATAACCGGCTACCTAACGTCGTTCCCATAAAGGGATGCCTCGCAGGAGGTCTAACAAAAGAAAAAACCACAGCCGCCGCACTTATATCCCCATAGACAGGGACCTTTGCCGCATCCCATAAACGGGAACCTTGACCGATACCAGCGGTGTTTCCCATCAACAGCGACCTGCTTCCCATATCCAGAAGCCACAAACCCCATCCTTGGCTACCGAAGTCCCATATCCACAACCCGGAATCCCCATAGACGGTACCGCTGTCCCCATAAATAGCAACCAAATCGGCCGCAAAGCCCCGTTCCATAAGGCTTTGCGCCGTCTAAAGGTTTACTAAAGTAGTTAAAGCGTAAAGGTAAACACTAAAACTGTGTTCGATGAGAAAAACGTCTCCCAAAACCAGCGACCTATTCGATGTAAGCGGTCACCAACCTCGGAATCCCCAAGATCGGCGACCTAAAGCATCTCGCCGCACGGAAAGCTCCCATCGAATGCTACCTATGTTCGGAAAATTTCAACTAGAGCACGAGGTATCACTTCTAAGCCACTGATAGAAAAGCAAATCCGTTCCGAGGTGCCCAAATACGGGAGCAAGTTCCTGCTTAAGGTAGCCGTTTGTGGGATCGCTTTCCCGAGCACGCTTGTCTTGAGCCGCCCCGTAGCCAGTGCATTCCGCACCTGCGATCTATGCGCGGCGACTCACGCATCCCAAATCCGGTGACCCATCTCATGGTCACCATCCATGGGAATTCGGCCCGGACGTTCCACCGCGTCACAAGGGTCACTGCGCTAGCCGTAACTGGCAACTTCACCCATAAGCGGTTCGAACACAAGCGCATACGGTAACTACTACGGTCTGTTCACCATTCACCGCCACCGCGCTGCCGGTGACCTAATTTCGACGCCGCCCGACCTGCCGTCCGCGCCCGCACTGCCAAACGGTCAAGCATTCGTTCGTGCCACACCGCTGTGAAGTTTCGCCGTTCGCGCGCGTGATCGGCGTGACGCGCCGCACGGCATGCACCTCCTGGTCGCACAGGGCATGACGACCGTGCTGAACATGCGCCAAGACCTCGTGCGCGCGCTCGCACTCGGCGCTGGGCGCACGCTTGCCGCGGCTGCTGCGGTAATCTCGTGCCAGACATGCAGCAAGCGCGTGTGCGAAATCCCTGGAGTCACCGAATGCATTGCGATCGGTGACCTTGCGCGATGCTTGCCCGTTGGCGACGACGAAGTCGAGCGCCTGATGGGTGGTGAAGGGCGCCCGCGACGGCATTGCCCACGACCTCCGCGCGCCGCTCGTCCATCGGCATACGCTCCTCGCGCGCGGCCGAGCGCGAATGCCTGCGCGCCGACGCCGACGGTGCCGCTATGCTCGATCACGCGCGCAGCGAAACCGGTAACTGCTCGAAACGTTTCCGCGCGCTGCTGCGGATTTCCAAGATCGGCGCTGCAACCGCGCAGCGCTTCGCCACCGTCGATCTGCGTGAACTTGCGGGCGAGGGCGGCTGCGGCGCGCGCATGAGCGTGGAATGCTGACCGCGCGTTCGCCTGACGCCACGCGCATCCTGCTCGTTTTCCTATCCTCGTTCGTCGTCTCGCGGCTGCGCCGCAAGCTCGACAGCGCGGTGATCGACGTGCGCATCGAAACCATCAGCCGATTCGGTTACCAATTGACGCCGGATGAGTCTGGCCGACGGCGTTCGATTTCAGGTAACCGTTTGTGGGAACCGGTTACCTGTGCGCCGTCACGCGCTTCTTGCGTCATGGAAAAACTAACGAGGCACGCTTTTCGAGGTTGCGCGGGCAGGCTGAATGCCGAACGTGTCGCTTGCTACGATCGTGCGTTGCGCAGTGTGATCGTGAACGCAAGGCCAGCAGCGATTGTGTGCGAGCAGCGCGGGCGCACGTCGGTGCCGCCTTCGTTTCACTTGCGCTGTTGATCCGCACGAGGGCCGTCCGGGCGCGCACGAGTTGTGCGACTGGCCGCCGCTCGCCTCGCTCACAAGGAAGCCGCCGTCATACCCGATTGCGTAAAGCGGCGCCGCAGTGGGGCGTTGATGATGACTTGGCTCGAGTTGCGCGATGGCGAGCGATCGGCGGGCGCTGACGGATGCCGGTCCGCAGCGTTGCCTGTGCGAAGGCGCGTTCCCATGCATTCGCAATCGCCTGGCGCGGATTATCCGCCGCGTCGGCATATAACTTACCTCGTAACGCACAAACGGACGGCACTCTCGGCGCATGTTTCGGCGCGTTAGCCGAAGCTGTCGCACACAATAAGACTACGCGCCCAAAGCATCGCAAAACATGCATACATGATGAATTATATGAGCCGATAGAAATATCAATTGTTGATATTTCGCGCGCACCGCTAAGCTGGCAGCCATCTTCGATATTTCATCGTGACGTTTCATACGGTCATGTCCCGCACCGCGATCATCGAATGGTTGACGAGTTTCGTGCCGCACCCCGCCGCGCCGTCATGGCGCGAGCGCGTGCGGCGCTGCGCGGGCGCGTTGCTCGGCATCGCGTTCACGGGGTTCGCCACGCACGCGGCGTTCGGCGCGGCGGGCGATATCCCGATGCTCGTCGCGCCGATGGGCGCGTCGGCGGTGCTGCTGTTCGGCGTGTCGGAAAGCCCGCTTGCGCAGCCGTGGTCGATACTGGGCGGCAACTTCGTTGCGGCGCTCGTGGGCGTCGCATGCGCGCGCTGGATCGATTCGACGCTCATGGCGGCCTCGCTGGCTGTCGCGCTCGCGATTTGCGCGATGTTCTTATGCCGCTGCGTGCATCCGCCCTCGGGCGCCGTCGCGTTGACGGCCGTGCTCGGCGGTCCCGCCGTGCGCGCATTGGGTTTCGATTTCGTGATCGCACCGGTCGAGCTGCAATCGGTTGCGCTCGTGTGCGCCGCGCTCGCGTTTCATGCGCTGACGGGGCACCGTTATCCGCGCGGCGTGTTTCGTGCCGCACCCGAGGCGCGGACGAACGGCGCCGTGGGCGCGCTGCCCGCGCTCGAACCCATCGGCAGGCCGATCAGGTCGTTCGAGCAGCTAACCTGCGAGGAAGCGATGTCGACGCGATGCCCGGCGGTACGCGCGACGATGGGCACGCACGCCGCGCGCGAGATGTTTCGCCGCCACGGCGCGGCCGCGTTGCCCGTGGTCGATGCGGCGGATCGCGTGGTCGGCATGCTGACGCATCATGCGCTCGATGCCGCGAAGCCTGCCGCATGGGCGAAACTGCGGCGCGCGTTCGCGAAGGAATCGGCGCGCATGGAGGAAACCGTGGAAGCGGTGATGGCGGCGGGCGTGCATGCGGTGCATCGTGCGACGCCGCTCGCGCAACTCGTGCCGTTCTTCACCGAGCACGCGTGGCACGACGTGCCGGTCATGGACGACGCACGCCGTCTCGTGGGCGTCGTGCGTCATTCGGACATGATCCGCTTGCTGCACCGGCACGCAGGCGCGGCGCAAGCGGCGTGAGCCGCGTTACACCACGAACAGCAGCACCGCGAACACGGCGTAGAGCCAGCCCACGTGCGTGAGTTGACGGCTTTGCACGCGCGGCGCGCGGAACGCCCATTGCAGGAACAGGATCGAAGCCATCGTCGTCACGGCCGCGAGAATCGACGGCGCGCCGAGGTGCCACGGCGTGAAGAACAGCGCGAACGCGGTGGGAATGGTCGCCTGAATCATCATCGCGCCGCTGATGTTGGCGAGCGCAAGACGCTCCTTGCCCTGGCGCACCCAGATGATCGCGTTCATGATCTCGGGCAGTTCGGTCGCGATCGGGCTGAACAGCAGCGCCGTCAATTGCGGGCTCAAGCCAAGCCACGGACCCACCGCGCCGATCTGCTCGACGAACAGATGCGAAGCGAAAAAGATCACGGCGAGCGCGCCCACGGTCTGTAGCAGAATCCAGAAGAGGCTCGGATTGCCGTCGCGCGGCCGCAGTTTGAGCGGCTCCAACTCGCCTTCGACTTCGTCGCTGCCGCCGCCGTCATCGGACAGTTCTTTCCAGCAATACACCGCGTAAGCGCCGAGAAAGGCGATGCCGAGAACGGGCTTGAAGCTGAACAGCACGAGGCCGAGCGCGATCTTGGCGACGAAGATGGCGAGGAACCAGAGCTGGTCGCGGCGCAGGCGGCGTGTGTCGACGTCGACAAAGCCCGCGCGCTCGCGGCCCGCGCGTTTGGCCGTGGCGAGCATCGCAACGCCCACGACGGCGTAGGCGATGGTGCTGAGCGCGAGCGGGCCGCCGATGGCCGCGCCCACGCCGATCTCCTTGTGCGCGGGCGTGCCGCCGAACGCCACGGCCACGAGCGTGACCACGCTTTCCGGGAGCGCCGTGCCGAACGCGGCGAGGATCGTGCCGGTGGCCGTTTGCGTGACCTTGAGCTTGTGCCCGAGCCACTCCACGCTATTGACGAAAGTTTCGCAGGACAGATAGATGATGCCGGCGGCGGCGATGAGCAGGGCGAACGTCCAGATCATGACGTACGCTCCGTGGCGCGAGTGCAAAGGCAATGTGGGGTGAGGCGGTTCATTGTGCCGTTCTTTTGTATGCGAGCCGGGCAACAAAACCAATGACGCCTCCCTTCGCCCGGCTCGGCAAAAAGGAAAGCGTCAAAGGTCTCGTCAGGCCGCGAAGCTGCGAACGGCTGCCGACGCCATGGTGCGCGAGGCACCAATTATGTTGACGACGGCGCTTCGCCGGGGCGGCGAAGCAGACTACTCCCCTAAGACGGGGGCGATTATAGCGCAAACAAAACGGCGAAAGCATGAATGCGCGCTTGCCATTCTCATGCGGCGGCGGATCAGAATTCGTGGCGCAAGCCGATCATCGCCGTGGCCTGTCCGTCGTTGCCCGCGACGTTGCCCGTGACGTTGCCCATGTCGTTGCCGAGGCCGACGAGCGCATCCGGCGCGACCCGGTCGTTCACGAAAGCTTGGGCCGCGTTGAACTTCGTGCCGCCGTTCGCGCGCGGGTAGTTCGCGCATCCGGCGTTGCTCCATCGAAGGCACCGAGTTCAATCAATCGTTGATGGCGATCGCGGCGGCCGTGCGCGCGCAGGGATTGATGCTGACGAGTCCCACCCTGGTGGAGGCCGAGCGTGCCGACGGTATGCACGTCGAACCGTTCGGCACGGCGGTGGCTACCTGTTGCATCCGAGCGCGGCAGACCTTCAACCCGAGGTCGAGCCGCTCAAGACGTGGATGGCGGGCGAAACGGCGCGTCGTATTTCGACAGTTTAACTTGCAAGCTAAACTGTCTTGATTTACGCTTCCTCCCTGATGCCGGGAGCGGTGCCGCGAGTACGAGCGGCGTACACGCTCCGCCGATGTCTCTTCAACCCAACTTCATTGCCAAGGACCAAGCATGAGCTTCGTCGCATTCTTTTTCGCCGGTGCGTTCGTGTGCAACGCGTTGCCGCATCTGGCCGCGGGCTTGCGCGGCGAGTGTTTTCCCACGCCGTTCGCCAAGCCGCACGGCAGAGGGCCGTCCTCGCCGCTGGTCAATTTTTTGTGGGGTGGGCTCAACGCTCTGGCGGGTGCGGCACTGTTCGTCACGCATCCGCTCGTTCCCGGCATCAATGCCGGCAGCGCGGCCGTGGTGCTCGGCGTGCTCGCTATCGGTATATTCACGTCCGTGCATTTTGGGCGCGCGCGTCGTGAAGGCGCTTTTTGAGCGCGGGCGTGCCGTTCAGCGGGCAAGCGATTTGACGCGCCGCGACGCCGCGCGCATGCGCCGGCGCTTCTGCTGTTCGAGCCATCGCAACGACTCTTCCACGACAGCGGCGGGAACGTCGTCGAACGCGGTCTCGCGAATCAGGGTTTCGCTGGCCGCGATGTCGTTGAATTGCCCCAGTTTGTCTTGCACGGAGGTCAACGCCTTGATGTCGCGAGCGTGGCGGCCTTTCACGACAGGCTGAAAAAATTCGAGCAGATAGCGCAGCTTTTTGCCCGCCTTTCTCACGTCGTGAAGCGCTTGTTCATGGCCTTCATGCGCGATTGCGCTTTGCGCGGCGCGCCGGCTTCGTGCGCGAAGCGTGCGCTTTGCGCGACGCAGCCGCTTTCTCGCGAACGGCCGAATCGGCAGGTCGTCGCAGCACGTTTGAAGCGTGGCTTGCGCGCGAAGCAGCACGTCGTTCAGGAACGCCTCGACCGCATCGCTGCGGATCATCGCTTGACTCTGCTCGACTGCCCGCGCGCGACGCTCGCGTGCCGCCGCCACGAGCGGTTCGATCGCCATGCCCGACTTCAGCGCCGCGTCCAGCAAGCCGCCCGCAATGTCCCAGTCGCGCGTGCAGCCCGCCACCGCCGCGAGTCGTTTGAATTCTTCCGTGGCCTCGGCCGTCGCTTCTTCGCCGAGATAAGGCGAGTAGGCCCAAAAAAGCGCGCGCAGCTTTCTGAATGCGATACGAAGCTGATGGAATCCTTCCGGGTCGCCCGCCGCGGAAAGCGCCTCTGCCTTCCGCGCGGCTTCGGCGACGACCGGCAGGGCCAACGAAGAAAACGTGCTGGCGACGGAACGTGTTTTATCGGGCGACAGCGACGCGGCGAGCTTGTGCCGCCGGGTCTTGAAGCGTGTGTTTGGCTTGGGCAAAAGCCAGTCACCGTCCATATCCATTGCGGTCTCGAGTTGGACAAGAAACAGGGTTGCCAGACCCTACCACACGGCCATTTATTTCCCCTGTATTCATGACGGTTTGATGAAATCCGCGAAATTTCACGAGGAACCGGTTTCGCCCTGCAAGCGGCCTGGATTTATGGTGTTTCTGTATTACGATAACCCGTTATATCCGGCATCGGCATTTGCTGGAACCGCGAATGGGTTCGCGAATCAAGTGGGAGTCCGAATGAAGAAACGCGCCACCGTGATCTGTCGCCGAGGCAAGCGAATCCTGCTGGTCTCGCGCAGTCAGTCGAAGTGGGCATTGCCGGGCGGAATGCTCAAGCGCGGAGAGCCGCTTTCGGCCGCCGCGCTGCGCGAACTTCGGGAAGAAACGCGGCTTGCGGGGAAATCGGCGAAATATCTATTCGATTTTCGCGGCAAGCAGAAGCACCATCACGTGTTCTTCTGCGAAATTCCCAGTCAGGCCAAGGCGCGGCCGAGCAGCGAAATCTCCCGATGCCGCTGGGTTCATCTCGACGACATCTCGCGGCTCATGACCAGTCGCCCAACCACGAATATCGTGAAGCTGATGACTCAGCGGCGCAGGAAATAAATCGCACGACGCGCGAGTGATTCGCGTGCGAAGCGCAACGCGGCGCGCGCCGTCAAAAGTCGGTGGATTCGAGGGCGACGGGCGAAAGCGCGCCGCGATACACCTTGTCCGCCGCCGCGCGCAGTATTTCCTCCACGTTTTCCCGCACCGATATCTCGTTGCCTTCCTGGGAGCCGTCGGAGCTGAAAACGTCGCGCAGGCACGCGCCCGTTACCTGAATCTGATGTTGCCGCCCGCCGATCGGGTAATGAAAAAAGACATCGCCGTCGATATGTTGAAGGGGAATGTCGAACATGTCGGCTCCGGTTGTGGCACATGGGTTTCGATAGTAACCGGGACATATGTCGCGGCCAGGTCCGGCGGCGCGCCCGAATCACGTCGATGTCATGCGCCGAAGCTACCGGCCTTCGCCGGAAAGCGCTTGTCGATGGATCGTGCCGGTTCGGCCGCTCGCCATTTACCTGCGCGCACGCGTCGTGCCGCGCCGCCTGCTTCGTACGCGGGTCATATGTGTCTCGTACGCGTCTTGTCCGCATCTGATACGCGTCTCGTACCCGTCGTCATACGCGCCTCGTGCGCATCCACGCATCCACGCATCCGCGTGAGCCGTGCCATTCGCCCGCGCCCGAATCGCGCCTTCTGCGTGCTGTGCTACCCTTCCCGTGCCTTGGCTCTTTAGCCCGCGGCGCGCGGCCGGTCGCATCGACATGCCGCCGCGGCGCGTCACGGCAGTATTCAAGCGTCGTCGTAGCGTCATCGAAAGAGCGAAGTCCTGATCCCAATAGCCGCCAATAACAGGAAAGACCCGGATGAAACAGCACGAGATACAACGCCCAGGCTCGCGCGGCCGCTTACGGACTCATCATGCCCGCCTGCGTCTCGCGCTGGCCGCGCTGGTGCTCGCCGGCGGCGCGCAGGCCGCGCACGCCGCCACCGAAATCCAGTTCTGGCACGCCATGGAGTCCGAACTCGGCGAGCGCGTGAACGACATCGCCAAGCAGTTCAACGCTTCGCAAAGCGAGTACAAGATCGTGCCTGTGTTCAAGGGCACTTACGATCAGACGCTGGCCGCCGGCATCGCCGCCTATCGCAGCGGCGACGCGCCCGCGATTATTCAGGTGTACGAAGTTGGCACGGCGACGATGATGAACGCGAAAAAGGCCGTGCTGCCCGTGTACGACGTGATGCAGAAGGCCGGCGTGCCGCTCGACGAAAAGGCGTTCGTGCCGACCATCGCGAGCTATTACAGCGACGCCAAAACAGGCCATCTCGTTTCGATGCCGTTCAACAGCTCCACGCCCGTGCTTTACTACAACCGCGACGCGTTCCAGAAGGCGGGCCTCAATCCGGACCAGCCGCCCAAGACCTGGCCCGAGGTTTCCGCCGATGCCGCGAAGCTCAAGGCGTCGGGCATGAACTGCGGCTTCACGACCGGCTGGCAAGGCTGGATTCAGGTGGAGAACTACAGCGCCTGGCACGGCGCGCCCATCGCCACGCGCAACAACGGCTTCGACGGTCTCGACGCGCAACTCGAAATCAACAAGCCGTTGCAGGTCGCGCATATCGCCTTTCTGCAAAAGATGGCGAAAGACGGCACCTTCACCTATGTCGGCCGCAAGGACGAAGCCACGGCCAAGTTCTATAGCGGCGACTGCGGCATCATGATGGGTTCGTCGGGCGCGCTCGCGAACGTGCAGCAATACGCGAAGTTCAAGTTCGGCACGGGCATGATGCCGTACGACCCGAGCGTGAAGGGCGCGCCGCAGAACGCCATTATCGGCGGGGCGAGTCTGTGGGTGCTGGGCGGCAAGAGCCCGGAAGTCTACAAGGGCGTGGCGAAGTTTCTCGCGTATCTGAACACGCCGGCGGTGGCGGCGAAGTGGCATCAGGACACCGGTTATCTGCCGGTGACGAAGGCCGCTTACGAACTCACGCAGAAGCAGGGCTTCTACCAGTCGCATCCGGGCGCGGACACGGCCACGAAGCAGATGCTCAACAAGCCGCCGCTGCCGTGGACCAAGGGCCTGCGCCTTGGCAACATGCCGCAGATCCGCACGGTCGTCGACGAGGAACTGGAGCAGGTGTGGACGGGCAGCAAGACGCCGCAACAGGCGCTCGATTCGGCGAATTCGCGCGGCAACGACCTGCTCAGGCGCTTCGAGCAGCAAGCGCAATAACGCACGACTGCGGTCACAAAACAACGCCCCGGCATCGCGCGATGCCGGGGCGCTGTTCTTGCGGCGGCCGGCACGGAACGGCGCAATCGGCGCAATCGGCGCAATCGGCGCGCGGCGCCATCTCGGCGCTATCGCTGCGCGCGCGAATCGGTCATGATCGGAGCTCATCTTTCCAGCAAGCGAGAACCCGATGGACCGGCTCGACGCCATGAACGTCCTGATCGCCGTGGTGGACGCGGGCAGCCTTTCGGCGGCGGCGCGGCGTCTGGGCATGCCGCTCGCCACGGTCAGCCGCAAGGTCAACGACCTGGAGGCGCATCTGGGAACGCGGCTTCTCACGCGCAGCACGCGCCAGCTCGCGCTGACCGAAGCGGGCGAATCCTATGTGGCCGCGTGCCGGCGCATTCTCGACGAAGTGGGCGAGGCCGAGCGTGCCGCCACGGGCGAATACAGCGCGCCGCGCGGCGAACTCGCGATCACCGCGCCCGTGGTGTTCGGGCGCTTGCACGTGCTGCCTGTGGTCGCGGCATTTCTCGCGCAGTTTCCCGAGATCGGCGTGCGGCTCATGCTGGCGGACAGCCTCGTCAATCTGCTCGAAGAACGCGTCGACGCGGCCGTGCGCATCGGCGAATTGCCCGATAGCGCGCTCGTCGCCCTGCGCGTGGGCGAGATGCGGCGCGTGGTGTGCGCGAGTCCCGCGTATCTCGCGCAGCACGGCACGCCCGCGCATCCCGACGATCTTGCGGCGCACGCGTGCATTGCGTCGAACGGGTTGTCGTCGACGCGCGCGTGGACGTTTCGCGCGGGCAAGGAGACGGTCGCCCCGCCGCTGCGCTCGCGCCTGCTCGTCAATACCGCGGAAGCCGCCATCGACGCCGCGCTGCTCGGCTTGGGCGTCGCGCGCGTGCTTTCGTATCAGGTGACGAACGCCGTGCGCGAAGGCAAGCTGCAACTCGTGCTCGAAGATGTCGAGCCGCCCGCGTGGCCCGTGAGTCTCGTGCATGCGGGTCAGGCGCCGCTGCCGCTCAAGCTGCGCGCATTTCTCGATTTCGCCGCGCCGCGCCTGCGTGCGCGGCTCGAGGCGGAGCAACTCGCGAAGGGCGCCGGTCGCGCTTCGATGCGTTCGGCGCGCGCTGGCGACGGTGCGTAGAGCGCGGGCCGGCGCACGGCTTGCGTCATCGGATCGCGCCGCAGCGCCGACGTGCCCGGCACGCCGGCCTTCGTTCAACCGGCGCGCGGAGCGTCGAAGTAATCCGCGCGCACGGCCGCGCCGATCAGGTTCACGATCAGGCGCCCCGCGGTAATCGACGTGATGTTGTTCACGTCCGCCGACGGCGTGATTTCGACGATGTCCATGCCCACCACGCGCCCCTTCTTCACGAGGCCGTGAATGAGCTGGCGCATCTGGACATAGGTGATGCCGCCCAGCGCCGGTCCCGCCACGCCTGGCGCGATCGACGGGTCGAGGCCGTCCGCGTCGATGGTCAGATAGTAGCGCCCGCCGTCGGCAATGCGGTCGAGCACCGAACGCATGCCGTTTTCGTGTACTTCGTAAGCGGGAATCAGATGCGAACCGTAAGCCACCGCCGCGTCATAGTCGGCCTGGCGGCCGCTGCCCTGCGCGCGCAGACCGATCTGGAAAATCTCGCCGACATGCGCCATCTCGGACGCGCGGCGGATGGTGCTCGACAGTCCTTCGCGAACGCCGTTGATCTCGTCGCGCCAGTCGAGATGCGCGTCGACATGAATGAGCGTGATGGGCCCCTGGTCGTCGAACGCGCGCAGCACCGGGATCGGAATCGCATGGTCGCCGCCCAGCACGATCGGCATCGCGCCGGCCTTGAGAATCTTGCGAACCGCCAACTCGGAGCGCGGGCCATGCGTGCTCAGGTCGCGTGGGTCGGCCGGCACGTTGCCGCAGTCCACCACCTTCAGCGCGCGGTTGTCGTAGATGGGGCCGCCCACGTCGAAGTCGTAGTGATGGAGCGCGCGGCAGATGCGGTCGCTCATCGCGCGCACGGCGTCCGGCGCCTTGCTCTGATCGTTGCTGATGTGATCGGCAATGTACGCCTGGCCGAACGGAATGCCGAGGATGGCAATGTGCGCGTCGAGTTCGTCGAGGTTCGTGCAGATCGGCGACCAGAGAAAGCTCTGGTGCTTTTTCGAAGGGGGCAGTACCAACGGGAATTCCATTGACTCTCCAGATTGCTGGCGGTGAAGCGGCGGAGCGGCGGTGGCGTTGAGCGGCGCCGCATCCGCATCGCTTCAGTTGAACAGGGTTTGGGTGTCGGCGTGCTGGCCGAGCTTCATCAATGCGGCGAGCGTGCGGCGCGCGCGCTCCTCGGGCATCGCGCGCGACGCGCATTCGAGAAACTTGCGTCCGATCGCCTGCGCGTCCAGCGGATGCCGGCTCGAACCGTTCGCCATCGCGCGGAACCGCGAAAGCGTGCGGCCGTCGCGCATTCGCACCTGAACGTGCGCGCCTTCGGGCGCCGCCGTGTCCATCGCCGGGTCGGCCCAGCGCGCGGACGACGTCATGCCGACCCTATGCATCGCCCGAACGATGTCGGGGCGCGTGACCACGGCTTGCGTGAGGCTGGAAAGCGAAATGTCGCCGAGCAACAGCGTCGCGGCGATCGCGAACGGCAGGCTGAATTGCGCTTGCTGCGGCGTGACGGGTTCCGCGTATTTCAGATTGCGCACGACGATCGGCGGCACGTCGCACACCACGCGCTCGATCCGCGCGGGGTCCGCGCCTTCGGCGATCAGTTCGCGCAGCGCGTCCACCGCCGCGTGCGAGGAGAGGCAGACGGGAATCCGCTTTACGTCGATCCCGGGCTGCAAAAGACGCCAGTGCGCGTTCCCGTGCGCGCCGAGCCGCGCGAGCGCCTCGAAGTCGAACGCGCCGCCGTTCACGAGCGCAGCGAGTCCCGTATGACCGTCGAGCGCATCGGCCGGGCCGCTGCATCCCGCCTGGGCGAGCAAGGCAGCGCGCACGCCGGCTTCGGCGGTCTGCCCCACGAGCAGCGCTTTGGCATCGGTGCCGAACACGGCTTTCGTGCCACCGGCTCCCGCCGCGGCCAATCCGAGCGCCGCTGCCGTTTGCCGCGCATCCAGCCGCAAGGCGCAGCACGCCGCGGCGCACGCGCCGATCGCGCCAAAGAGTCCCGTCGTCCACCAGCCGCGATCGTAGGGCGCGCGGCCCAACGCCTGGGCGAGCGCAAGCTCGCATTCCGCGCCGGCCACGTAAGCGGCGACGAGATCCGCGCCCGAGCGTTTCGCCATTTGCGTGACGGCCAAGGCCGCGGGAACGATCACGGCCGAAGCGTGTACGAAACCGGCGTAGCTGTTGTCGTCGAAATCCAGCGCGTGCGCGGCGACGCCGTTGACGAATGCGGCCGCCGTCGCGCAGGTTTTTTTCCCGCCTGCGCCGGCCGCTGCCGCCACGCCGGGTACGTCGCATTCGCCTGCTGAAAAGAGGTGCCCCAACGCGCCGCGCGCGCGCGTCGCCACCGGCGTCGCGCTTCCCGCGATCATCACGCCCAAGGTGTCGACAACGGCATGCGTGGCCACGCGCCGAACCTCGTCGGGCAACTGCGCGTACGTCAGCCCGCAGACCCATTGCGCCATGCGCTCGATGGCGGTCATCATGCTTGCTCCCGCGCGTGTGCCGGCCGCGTGTGCCGGCCGAATGGCTTGCGCCGTTATTCGGGAAGATTGCCGGCGGGCGTGCCGAGCCACTTCATCGCGATCTTGTCGATCGTGCCGTCGGCCTTCGCCTCGCGAATGATCTGGTTCAGCTTGTCGACGAGATCCTGCTCGCCCTTCGGCACGCCGATATAGCACGGCGAATTCGAGAGAATTTCCTTGAGGTTCAGATCGAGGCCGGGATGCTGCTTCTGCATGACCGCCGCCACCGTGGTGCCCACCGCCATCATCTGCGTCTGGCCCGAGAGAAATGCCTGGATGGTCGAATTGTTGTCTTCGAAGCGCCGGATGACGGCGCCCGGCGCTTTCGTCGAAATTTCCTCGTCCTGCATCGAGCCGCGCGTGACCGACACGGTCTTGCCCGTCATGTCGCCGAAATTCTTGACCGAAAGAGCGGTGTGACCGTACACGGCGTCGAAGAACGGCGCGTAGGCAATGGTGTAATCAATGACCTTCTCGCGCTCCGGCGTCTTGCCGAGCGAGCTGATCGTGATGTCGGCCTTGCCCGTTTGCAGATACGCGACGCGAGTGGGCGCCGTAACGGGGATGAGCTGGAGCTTGACGCCCAGCTTGTTCGCAACCAGGTTGGCGGTGTCGATGTCGATACCCATCGGCTGCATGTCCGGTCCCACCGAGCCGTAAGGCGCGTAGTCGGTCGGAACCGCGACACGAATGACTTTCGCCGCCTGAATGCGTTCGACCGCGTTATCGGCATGGGCGCCGACGGAGGCGAACAGCCCCGTGCAAACGAGCGCACCGAGAAGCGCCTTTTTGAAAGCGAACATGATGACTGTCCTGTATTGTTAGGATGCCAAATAAAATGCCGAGGAAAACGACGCGAGTCGAATCTTTTCCTTCGGGTCGTGCTTCGGACGTTCGGCTTAGATTACCGCAACGGTTTTGACGTCAAAATTCGCTCAATCGGGAATCACCGCGGTGGCGTCGATCTCGACCAGATATTCCGTGCGAGCGAAGGCGCTCACGACTATCCCCGTCGAAACGGGAAACACGCCTTTCAGCCAGCGGCCCATCACGCGGTACACGGCTTCGCGATAACGCGGATCGGAAATGTAGACCGTGACCTTGGTGATGTGCGCGAGCTGGCTGCCCGCTTCTTTCAGCAGCATGTCGATATTCTTCATGGCCTGCTCGGCCTGGCCTTCCACGTCGCCGATGCAGACGCATTCGGAGGTGTCGAGATTCTGGCCGATCTGCCCGCGAAGAAACACCAGCGTTCCGCGAGCCACGACGGCCTGGCACAGATCGTTGTCGAGATTCTGTTCGGGATACGTTTCTTTGGTATTGAATTTACGGATTCGGGTGTGCGCCATCGTGCTTCCTTCGAGTCGCCTTGAGGTGGATATCGGGGAAAAGAGCAGGGCGTGCCCTGCGAACGAGTCCACTCTAGAAAAGACAAAAACTTTTAGAAAACGAGTTTTTTGTCGGGTTAGTCTTGGAAAACGAAACCTTCGGGGCATTGCATGGCCAAGCTCGAATTCGACGAACGCGATCTCCGCTCGCTGCGCGTTTTTTGCCACGCGGCGCAGGCGGGTGGATTCGCGGCCGCCGAAAAGAACTTGCCGATGTCCAAGGCCTCGATCAGCCGGCATGTGCAGAAAGTCGAAGCCCGGCTGGGCGTGAGATTGTGCGAGCGCGGGCCGGGCGGCTTCAAATTGACGGCCGAAGGCATGGTGGCGCTGGATCTGGCGTCGACGGCATTGCGCGCGCTGGAACGCATTCGCCCCGAGATGGACGCGGCGCATGGCGTGCTGTCCGGCTCGCTCACGATCGGCATTGGCGAGCACACGCTGACGCATCCCGAATGCCGGCTGCCCGAGGCGCTGGAGAGGCTGAAGCAGCGCGCGCCCGCGGTTCGGCCGGAGATCGTCGTTTTTTCGTTTGTCGAATTGAATCGCGCGCTTCACGACCAGCGTGTCGATGTGGCGATTCGAGGCCATTACGAGGACGACTCGCACTTCAACTATCTGCCGATCTATCGCGAACGGCACGGCGTGTACGTCTCGGGGCGCGTCAGCGGGCGCAAGGAAAGCGCTTCCTTGCCGCTGGTTTATCGTCCGCATCCTTACGTCGAACAGGCGCTCGCCAGCGGCGCCTTTTCGCGCGGCCCCGAGGCCGGCGGGCTGGACGCGATCGGCGCGCTCGTCGCGAGTGGCGACTATCAGGGCATATTGCCGACTCACTATGGCGAACTGCTCGGCAAGCGCTTCGACTTGCGGCTCCAGCGCCATAGCCCGTCATACGAGCACGCGGGCTGCGTCGTGACGCTGGCTTCGCGTCCGGTCAGCCGTCGCTTGCAGTTGATGCTGGACATTCTCCGCGAACTGCATCCTTCGCTGGACGCCGGGCGCGCGGCGCGCGCCGCATGAAGTGTCGATGCCGAAGCCGGCACGCGCGTTAGCCGGCGATCGCCACGCGCGCAGCCGGGAACGAGACGGCGCGCAGTGCGGCCAACGCCCAAAACCCCAGTACATAGCCGGAAAACGCGCATGAACGTGCGAATTCGCCGCGCTGCGCGGGCGGGTTGGCGTGCCGTTGTGGTTCGATTCGGCGCGAGCGCGGGGCAGGAACGCCGGCGGCGAAAGTGCCGCAAGTTAGGGTGCGACACGTAGCGATGAGTCGCTTCGCGGGCTGCGGCGCGATGCCGCGCTTATCCGGCGAGGCGGTTGCAGAAGTTTCAATGCGATCGTGATAGATTCGCGGCCTTAAATCAGGAGCCAGCAGGATCGTGCGAGAAATAGATCCCGAACAGTGCGACGCCGTGAATCAGATTCTTCAGCGCGCGCGCACAGAGCGGTTGTTTTCGATGATCACCGAACTCGTTCTGGGCGAAGGCCGCGAACAGTTTCAACGGTTCACCGAGCCCACTCGAATCGAACTGACGGCGGTACACCGGAATCTCGCGCAAGCGCTTTGCGAGGCGCGCCCGTTCGCGCGGTGCCATGAATGCAGCGACGGAGCATCGTGTCGCCGCGTGGGGGACGCGTGAAGCGGCGTCAGCTCCGCTTTCGCGAACCGGTCGCGCATGCCGCGAAGCGCCGTGCGCTCCACGCATGGCTTTCGGCGATGATGGCTGACGGCGTCCCGGCCACATCGCGCGAATAGCAGAGTTAGGAAACGTCCGATTGCGGCTTCTTCGCAGACTAAGCAATGTCTTGGGGTTGAACGTTCCACACCAACCCGCACGACATATGAAAAGAGAAATACTGCCTGCTCTCAAATTGCTTTCATTGGCCGGAGCCGTGCTGCTGGCTCATGCCGCCTGGTCGCAGAATCTGCCGCGAAACACGTTTGGGTTCAGGATGCCGGCGCAGCCGTCGTCGATACCGATGCCGCGCAACGAAACGACCGCTCCGGGTTTCATGCTGCATCGCTGGCCGCACGCGACGGCAAGCGCCGGCGACAGCAAAAGCCTCGGCGAAATGCTCGCGCAACATCCCGAGTTGCAGACGCATTCGCATATGACTTACTTCTCTTCTTCGCTGCGCGTTGGCGAGCGTACGCGCCTTCAACCGCCGGGCAGCGAGTTTTCGCACTAGCGCCTGTTGAACGCGGGTCTTCGATACCGACCCGCGAAGCCGAAATACACGATACGTCCGCGCGGCCTATGCACGGGTTCGCTGAAGCAACGGCGTGCCCGGTTATCGCGGCGCTGCATCGGCAAAAACGTCGGCAAAAAATATCGGCAAAAAACCCCGCAAAACAGCGACGCCCGGATTACACGCCAGCGCCCGTAAGCGCACGTAATCCTCCGGCGAAAGCTCCAGAATCATGCAAACGTTTGCATGTACTTGTTCTGCAAAGGGAATATTGAACTTTCCCGTCCGCGTGCCGTAAACTCGTGCGCCGGTCCGATTCGGGCCGCCGATTAGTCCCGCCCATACCGCGCGCGCCCGACGCATCGAGGCGCGCCGTTCATCTTTTCCGCTTTCTTCTTGTTCAAGCGTCGTTGATGCAGGCATCGGCGGATGCCGTGCGGCCCGCGCGCGCCGGGCATGCGGCGAGACGGAACGAAGAGAACGAAGCGAAGCGGCAGGCCGCGCGACCTGCCGCAATACTGCGCCGAGGCGCCACGCCGCGAGCGTGCGCACGGCAAACTGGAGAGTTCCTTGTGATGAGCGTGTTCGGCTGCATCGTGTACAAGCACAATTTGTGGCTTGTTTTTCTCGCGGTGCTGATATGCGGGGCGGGCTCGTGGGTCACCGCGCGTCTCGTGCTGCGCGCGTTCGCGACGCAAGGCATGCAGCGCGTGGGCTGGCAATTCATCGCCGCCGTGGTCGCCGCCGCCGACATCTGGTGTACGCACTTCGTCTCCATGCTCGGCTTCGAGCCCGGCGTGCCGGTCGCGTTCGATCCGGTGCTCACCATCGCGTCGCTGCTGATCGCGCTGGTCGGCGGTTTTCTCGGCTTCGTCGTGGCCATGAGCGGCTTCACGCGCGCCGCGCCCACGCTCGGCGGCGCGATCGTCGGCCTGGCGGTCGCGCTCATGCATTACACCGGCATGCTCGCGTATCGCGTGGAAGGCATCGTCAGTTGGAACCGCGGCTGGCTCGTGACGTCGATTGCGTTTTCCGTCGGCGCGAGCGCGCTTGCGTTTCAGCGCGCCGGCGCGGCGCACGCACGCGCGCGGGACGACGCGGCCGGCGCGCGCCAAGCGACGAATGCCGCCGTGCCGGTCGTCGCGGGCATCCTGGCGTTCGCCATTGCCGCGCTTCACTTCACCGGCATGACCGCGTTCCAGGTCGTGCCGCTCACGATTCCCGGCGACTTCACGAATCCGGCCGCGTTGCAGGCGCTCGCGCTCGCCGTGGCGAGCATGGCGCTCGTGATCGCGGGCGCGGGCTGCGTGAGCTATCTGCTCGACGACAGCGTACGCGCCGAATCGGTCGAACATTTGCGCACGATGGCGATGAGCGACATGCTCACGGGCCTGCCGAACCGCGCGAGCTTCAACGCGCGCATCGACGCCGAAATGGCGCGCAGCGACGACACGCGCCGGCTTGCGTTGATCGGCATCGACCTGAACCGCTTCAAGGAAATCAACGACCTGCACGGCCACCACGCGGGCGACGAAGTGCTGCGCATTCTCGCGCGGCGCCTGCAAGGTCTCGTGCGCGAAGGCGAATTCGTCGCGCGCGTGGGCGGCGACGAATTCGTGGCGATGCAGCGCTTCGCCGCGCGCGACGAACTCGCGGACCTGCTTACGCGGCTCGAAACGGCGCTCTATCGTCCGGTCCGCTACGACGACGCCGAAGTGATCGCGGGCGCGAGCCTCGGCGTCGCGATCTATCCGGACGACGCCACCAGCAAGACCGTGCTCATCAACAATGCCGATCTCGCGATGTATCGCGCGAAGGCCGACCTCACGCATGCGGTGTGTTTCTACGAGCCTGCGATGGACGAGATCGCGCGGGCGCGCCGCTCGCTGACGGCCGATTTGCGCGAGGCGCTCTCACGCGGGCAGTTGAGCGTTTATTACCAGGTGCAGACGTCCATCGCGAGCGGCGACATTTGCGGCTACGAAGCGCTGCTGCGCTGGGAGCATCCGCGCCACGGCTTTATTTCGCCCGCCGAATTCATTCCGCTCGCCGAGGAAAACGGGCTGATTCTCGGCATTGGCGCGTGGGTGCTGCGCGAGGCGTGCCTGCGCGCGGTTTCGTGGCGACCGCCGTACAAGGTGGCCGTGAATCTCTCGCCCGTGCAGTTCGCGCACGCGGACTTGCCCAGGCTCGTGGAATCCACGCTTGCCGAAACGGGCCTCGCGCCCGACCGGCTCGAACTGGAACTGACCGAGTCGACGATCTTCGCCGACCGCGAGCGCTCGCTTGCCGTGCTTCAGCGCATCAAGGCGCTCGGCGTGAACATCGCGCTCGACGATTTCGGCACCGGTTATTCGTCGCTCGACACGCTGCGCTCGTTCCCGTTCGACAAGATCAAGCTCGACCGCTCGTTCGTGAGCGACGCGGAGTCGAACCGCCAGACCACGGCCATCATTCGCGCGGTGCTCGCGCTCGGCAAGAGCCTGGAAATTCCGGTGCTGGCCGAAGGCATCGAAACGAAAGAGCAACTCACGCTGCTCGCCGATGAAGGCTGCGACGAAGTGCAGGGCTTTCTGCTGGGCCGCCCGGCGCCGCTCGATCAAATCGTGGCGAGCGGGCAGTTGAAGATAGCGGGCGAGGCGGCAGGCGCGAGCGCGGGCTGAGCGCGGGCCGAGCGCGGGCCGGGAGGTTTGGCCTCCGCCATGTTGCGCCGGCCGAATCATGCCGCCGCGCGCGTATTGAGCCGTTTCCGCCCGCGCCGGTTCGAGCCAGCCCACGCCACCAGGGCAAACCCCTGCCAATCGTGCTAGCATGCGCGCTTTCGTCCGTCAGAAACCGGTCGCGCGACCGCGGGCTTTATCGAACCCTCGCGACGAACCGGCGCGAAACGCTCGCGAAAACCCAGCGGTTCGCGTCCGCGCCCCAAAATCCCGTTCACGTTTTCCTGCCGGCGCCTTGCTCGACGCGAGGGGAGCGCGACGCGCAGGCGGGCCGCGCCGCTCCCAACGCCTTCGACGCTCGCGCCGTTCGCGCCGTTCGCATCGTTCAGTCAACCAGCCGTCATCCGTACCGTTTCATGGAACTCGCCCACACCGGCGTCAGCCGCACCGCCTTCCTGCGCAGCGAATTGCTCGCGGGCCTCACGTCGTCGTTCGCGCTCGTGCCCGAGTGCATCGCGTTCGCGCTCGTCGCCGGCGTCAATCCGCTCGCGGGGCTCTATGGCGCGTTCTTCATCTGCACGATCACGGCGTTGTTCGGCGGCCGCCCGGGCATGATTTCGGGCGCGGCGGGGTCGATGGCGGTCGTGATCGTCGCGCTCGTCGTGCAGCACGGCGCGCAGTATCTGTTCGCAACCGTCGTGCTGAGCGGCATCGTCATGATGCTGTTCGGCGCGCTGCGGCTCGGCAAGCTCATTCGCATGGTGCCGCATCCGGTCATGCTCGGCTTCGTCAACGGCCTCGCGATCATCATCGCCCGCGCGCAGTTCGAGCACTTCAAGGTGCCGGGCGCGAACGGGCCGCAATGGATGCACGGCGCCGCGCTCATGTTGATGATGGGTCTCGTCGCGCTGACCGTGGCGATCGTGTTCGTGCTGCCGCGTCTCACGAAGGCCGCGCCGCCCGCGCTCGTGGCGATCGTCGGCGTGGGTCTCGTTGCGCAAGGGCTGCACTTGCCGGCGCGCACGCTCGGCGACATGGCGCACATCGCCGGCGGCTTGCCGGCGTTCGCGCTGCCCGCCGTGCCGTTCGATCTCGCGACGCTCAAGATTGTCGCGCCCTATGCCGTGCTGATGGCGGTGGTCGGTCTGCTCGAAACGCTGCTCACGCTCAATCTCACCGACGACGTGACCGCCACGCGCGGCCGTCCCAATCGCGAATGCGTGGCGCTGGGCGCGGCGAACGTGGCTTCGGGCCTGTTCGGCGCGATGGGCGGCTGCGCGATGATCGGCCAGACCGTGATCAATCTCGGCTCGGGCGGCCGCTCGCGCATTTCAGGCGTGACGAGCGGCGTGATGATCCTGCTCTACATCTTGTTTCTCTCGCCGCTGATCGAGCGCATTCCGCTCGCGGCGCTGGTGGGCGTGATGTTCGTCGTGGCGGCGCAAACCTTCGCGTGGGGTTCGCTGCGCGTGCTGCACAAGGTGCCGCGCAACGACGCCGTGGTGATCGTCGCGGTCACGGTCATTACCGTGTGCACGGATCTGGCGACGGCGGTGCTGTGCGGCATCGTCATCGCGTCGCTCAATTTCGCGTGGCAGCACGCGCGCGAATTCCGCTGCGACATACAAGACCGGCACGGTCCGGCCGGCGGCGCGCGCACCTATGTGCCGCGCGGCACACTGTTCTTCGCTTCGGCCGCGCATTTTCAGACGCTGTTCGACCCCGCGAACGATCCCGCCGCCGTGACGATCGACTGCGCGCATTTGCACGTGGCGGACCATTCGGCCATCGCCGCGCTCGAAGCCGTGCAGCAACGTTACGAGCGCGCGGGCAAGCAGGTGGCGTTCGCGCATTTGTCGAAGCGTTGCAGCGCGTTGCTGGCGCGGGCCGATTTCGAAGTGAAGGTGCCGGGCTGAATGGCGGCCGATGCGGTGGGCGATGCGCTCGCCGATGCGATTGCCGATGCAGGATGAACGAAGCGGGCTTGCGGCCCGCTTTTTTTCGTCCGCGCCGTCAGCCGTTGCCTAAAATTCGCTAGTTCGCTAGTTCGCTAGTTCGCTAGTTCGCTAGTTCGCTAGTTCGCTAGTTCGCTAGTTCGCCGAGTTCGTCGCGGCGCGCGCCGAACGCGTGCTCGGCTGTGCCGGCGGCAAAAACGCCCGCGAAAACCGCCCGCGAAAAACGCGCTTGACCTGGAGCGCGCTCGAAGTCTCACCATCTCAACCGTCGATGAAGGAAACGCACATGAAGATTGGCGAACTGGCCGCGCTCACGGGGCTTTCGGCGCACACGATCCGCTATTACGAGCGCATCGGGCTCATTCCCTACGCCGCGCGCGATGCGTCGGGCCAACGCGCCTACGACCGCACGGTGCTCGAATGGATCGGCTTTCTCGGCCGCCTGAAAACGACCGGCATGCCGATCCAGGGCATGCTCCGTTACGCCGGGCTGCGCGCCGCCGGGCGCGCGACCGAGGCCGAGCGTTGCGCGCTGCTCATGGCGCATCGCGACGCCGTGCGCGCGCAGGTCGCCGAACTGCAAACGTGCCTTCTCGCTCTCGACAAAAAAATCGACGGTTATTCCCACATGGAACCAAGGAACGAGCATGCAACAGACGAACCCGCCCACGCCCGCACGCGACGAAAGCCGGCTCGCACGAGGCAAACGCATGTTGTCGGAGATCGACGGTAGCGCGGGAGAACGCGTGATCGACTCGCTGGCCGACATCGCGCCGGACTTCGCGCGGTATCTGCTTGAGTTTCCGTTCGGCGATATCTACGCGCGACCCGGCCTCGACGTGCGCGCGCGCGAAATCGCGACCATCGCGGCGCTCACGGCGATCGGCCATGCGCAACCGCAGCTCAAGGTGCATATCGCGGCTGGCTTGAACGTGGGGCTCACGCGCGATGAGATCGTGGAAATCATCATGCAGATGGCCGTGTACGCCGGTTTTCCGGCTGCGCTCAACGGGCTTTTCGCGGCGCGCGAAGTGTTCGCCCAACACGGCTGAAAAAAGGCAATGCGGGCCCGTTCCGGCAGCCCGCATTTGGTTCGGATAACGAATGAAATAACGGCAGGCGTCAGAAGATCTTCACCGGCAGATTGACCACGAGACGGTATTCCATGTTGCTCGCGTCGGAGTAGTACTTCGAGCCGTGATGCCACATCGCGATGAACGTGACCTTCGTATTCTTGAAGCGCCCGCTTTGCAGCGTATACGAAGGGATGAAACCGAATTCGTGATGCGAGCCGTGTACCGGCTCGCCGTTCTTCCAGTACAGGCCCGAAGCGGGATTCGCGAGCGCACCGGCCGTCGCGTTCGCGCCCCAGCCGAGCGCGTACCAGAGCATCGCGTTCGCGCCCGGCAAGCCCGCGTATTTTCCGTCGAAGCCATAACGCACCTGGAACGATTGCTCGTGCGGCGCGTTGTAATCGACGTCCATCGAATTCACGAGGTAGATGCCGGCCGTTTCGTTCACGTAGTCGAAGAACTGGTCGCCGAGAACCTGCTGATAGCCGAACAGCAGCGAATGCGCGCCATGCTGGGCGGCGAGCGAAAGGCTGTACGCGTTGTTGTCGATATGGCCTTGCTTCGCGTCGCCGGCGTTGTGCGTGGAATAGATATTGGCGAAGCCGGTCCATTTGACCGTGGAGGGATCGCCGAAACTCTGCTGCACGGAGCCGTAATACTGGCGCCAAACGTCGTCGGCTTGATTTGCGAACAGCGCGAGGCTGCCGCTCTTGCTGTAATCCCAACTGCCGCCCAGGTAGCTGAAGCGCTTGAACGCCACGCCGCCATAGGAGGTGGAAAGATCGCTGAGATTGGTGTGGCCGCGATCGTTGACTTTGGTGAAGCTGCCCGCTTGCAGCGTCACGTCGGCGACGTCCTTGCTGACCGCCGAAACGCCAAGGAACGTGGGCGGCAGCGCGCGATTGTCGTGCGGTTCGAAGAACGGATTGTCGGAGACCATCTGCAAGCCGTATTTCACGACCGTATCGGACACGCGCGCCTTCACGTCCCAGATGCCGGGGTAGCCCCATGCGAGCTGGTTCGAGCCGCCGCCGTCCTTGCCCACGTGTACCATGTTGCCCGCGCCCCGGCCGCCGTCGAGCTTGAACGCGCCGTAGAACGAAGCGTCCACGCCCAGGCCCACGAGCCCCTGGGTGTAGCCCGAGGTGTAGTCGAGCATCGCGCCTTGCACCCACGCGTGCCGGTGCGGGCCGCCTTCCATGTCGAGATGGTCGGCGTAATTGCGCAGATTCAGCGCGAGATGGCTGTCGTCGATAAAGCCCTTGCTCTGCGCTTGCGCCGATTGCGCGTGCGCCGGATTGTCGGCTTCCACCGCGCGATTCGCGCCGAGTTCGGGCGAGCCCGCAGCGAGCAATTCGGGCGCGTTGGGCTGGACGAGCGGCTCCACGGCCGGTTCACGTACCTGCGCGTTCTGCACCTGGCCTTGTTGCGCGCTCGCGTTCTGCGCGTTCGCCGTGCGGTGCTTGCGCTTGTGCTTCGCCTTGGCCTTGTGTACGGCAACGCCTGCCGGCACGGCGATTTGAGCCGCGTCGGCGGCCCGCGCGGGTTGCGCGAAGCAAAGCGGCAAGCCGATGGCGAGCGCGGCAACGGCGGTGGCCGGACGTCTTGCGGTGGTGTCTCTTTTCATCGTCTGTCTCTGATTTAGTTGTCGTTCGAGTTCGGCAGTTCATTAGGACTGCCTATCTACCGGAGCGCCGCCTCGCATACGGCGAGGCGAGTGCTTCAGGCAGCGGGAGGATCGTCGGCGATGCGGGGGTGCCAGCACGCCACGATCGAATGAGTCGCGCCGATCTCGGCCGCCGGCGGCAGCGCTTCGGCGCAGCGCTCCGAGGCATTGCGGCAGCGCGTGCGAAACGCGCAGCCGGAAGGCGGTTTGAGCGGCGAGGGAATTTCGCCCTTGAGCAAAGGCGCGTGCCGCTCGCGCGCCCGCGCGGGATCGGGCACCGGCACGGCGTCGAGCAGCGCGCGCGTGTACGGGTGCGCGGGCGTGCCGTACACGGCTTCGCGCGTGCCCAGTTCCATCACGCGGCCGAGGTACATCACCATCACGCGATGACTGAGCGCCTTCACCACGGCAAGATCGTGCGCGACGAACAGCAGCGCAAGCCCAAGCTCGCGTTGCAGGTCGCGCAACAGGTTGACGATCTGCGCCTGAATGGAGACGTCGAGCGCGGAAACCGGTTCGTCGCAGATCACGAGCGCGGGTTCGCCGATTAGCGCGCGCGCGATGCCCACGCGCTGACATTGGCCGCCCGATATTTCATGCGCGCGGCGTTCGACGTGGCGCTCGCTCAAGCCCACGCGTTCGAGCATGGTGAGGACGCGGCGCCGGATTTCCTCGCGGCCCAGGTGCGCCGCGTGCGTGCGCAACGGCTCCGCGACGATCTCGCCGATCGACATGCGCGGGTCCAGCGAAGCGAGCGGGTCCTGAAAGATCATCTGCACGCCGCGCCGCAGTTCGTGAAGGTCGCGGCGCGCGCCGGTCACGGTTTCGTTGCCGCGCCAGCGCACGCTGCCCGCCGCGACGGGCGCAAGGCCGATCAGGGCGCGCGCGAGCGTGGATTTGCCGCAGCCCGATTCGCCGACGAGGCCGAGCGTTTCGCCGCGCCGCACGTCGAACGAAATGCCGTTGACGGCGCGCAGCAGCGACTTCTGCCACGGCCACGCGCCGTTCGCCACGCGAAAATGCACGGCGAGATCGCGCACGGAAAGCAGCGTGTCCGCTTGAGCGGCGGGTTCGCGGATCATGCGCGGGCTCCTGGAATCGGCAAATGGCATGCGCTCAGGCGCACGCCGTCGGGCGCGTCGATCGATTCGAGCGGCGGCGTGTGAATGCGGCAGCGTTCGAACGCCGCGGCGCAGCGCGGCGCGAAGGCACAGCCCGCGTGTTCGGCGCCGCCCGCGCTGCCCGGCACCGGCGGAATGCCGGGAATCGTGCGCAACGGTTCGCCGCCGGGCGCGTCGAGGCGCGGCAGCGCGCCGAGCAGCCCGTTGGTGTACGGATGCAAGGGCTGTTCGAACAAGGCGCGCGCGCTCGCTTTTTCGACGGCGCGGCCCGCGTACATCACCATCACGTCGTCGCAGAGTTCGGCCACCACGCCCATGTCGTGCGTGATCAGCAGAATGGCGGTGCCGCGCTCGCGGTTCATCTCGCGCAGCAGCGCCATGATCTGCGCCTGCACCGTGACGTCGAGCGCCGTGGTGGGCTCGTCGGCAATCAGCACGTCGGGCTCCATCATCAGCGCGGCGGCAATCAGCACGCGTTGGCGCATGCCGCCCGAAAACTCGTGCGGATACATGCCGATACGGCGCGCGGCGTCGGGAATGCGCACGCGCTCCAGCGCCTCGATTGCGCGCTCGCGCGCCGCGCGGCGCGACACCTTGCGATGCAGTTGCAGCGCCTCGGTCATTTGCCGTTCGACCGTGAGGAACGGGTTGAGCGACGTCATCGGGTCCTGGAAGATCATCGCGATGCGGTCGCCGCGAATGCGGTTGAGCGCGCGCGGCTTCATCGCCAGCAGGTTTTCGCCGCGCAGGCGCGCGTGCCCGCCGGCGCGGCCGTTGGACGCGAGCAGCCCGAGCATGCCCATCACCGTTTGACTTTTGCCGGAACCCGATTCGCCGACGATGCCGAGCGTGCCGCCCGCTTCGAGCGAGAAGGAGACGTCGTGTACGACGGTGACGGGCGGTCCGTCGCGGCGTTCGAAACGCACGCTGAGGTTTTCGACTTCGAGCAGCGCCATCTCAACGCTCCCGCGGATCGAAAGCGTCGCGCAGACCGTCGCCGACGAAGTTCACGCAATAGAGCGTCGTGCAAAGCAGCAGCGCGGGGCCGAGCAGCAGCCACGGCATCGCGTCGAGCTTTTGCGCGCCGTCCTGGATCAGCACGCCCCAGCTCGTCATCGGTTCCTGCACGCCCAGGCCGAGAAACGATAGTACGGACTCCGTAAGAATGATCGACGGCACGGTGACGGTCGCATACACGGCGACGATCCCCGCGAGATTCGGCACGATATGGCGCGCGATGATCGCGGCGGGGCGCACGCCGATGGCGCGCGCGGCATCGACGAATTCGCGCGAGCGCAGCGACAACGTTTGCCCGCGCACGACGCGCGCCATGTCGAGCCACGAGAACGCGCTGATCGTGAGCACCACGAGCGAGAACGTGCGGCCGAACAGCGTGACCACGAGAATGGCGATCAGCATGTACGGAATGGCGTACATCATGTCGACGATACGCATGAGCGCCGCGTCCACGCGGCCGCCGAGAAAGCCCGCCGTCGCGCCGTACACGACGCCGACGAGCGCGGATACGAGTGTGCCGAGCAAGCCCACTTCGAGCGAGACGCGGCCGCCCACGAGCGTGCGCGCGAGCAGGTCGCGGCCGAGTTCGTCGGTGCCGAACCAGTGGCTGCCTTGCAGCGTGGGCGCGAGGCTGATGGCGCTCCAGTCGTTGTCGGTGGGCGTGTTGGGCAGCAGCAGCGGGCCGATGAAACAGGCCAGCGCGATGAGCGCGAGCAGCACGACGCTCGCCAGTGCCGCGCGATGGCGCAGGAAACGCGCGAGCGCGGGCGACGCGCGCCGCCGCGACGGCGCGCTGGCCGCGAGAGGAGAAGCATTCATGATGGCGCGGGCGTTCAGTAACGAATGCGCGGATCGAGCCACGCATAGGCGAGGTCGACGAGCAGATTGAAAAGCACGGCGCAGACCGTGGTGAGCACGACGAGCCCGAGCACGAGCGTGTAGTCGCGATTGACGGCGCCGTTCACGACAAGCTGGCCGAGGCCGGGCAGCGCGAACACGGACTCCGTGACCACGGCCGCCGTGATCGACGAAATGCACACCGGTCCGAGCAGCGAAACGACGGGCATGAGCGCGGGGCGCAAGGCGTGGCGCAACACGATCGTGCGGCCGGGCAGGCCTTTCGCGCGCGCGGTGCGGATGAAGTTGCCCGACAGCACTTCGATCAGGCTGCCGCGCATCACGCGCGCGATGGCCGCCGAATTCACGATCACGAGCAGCGCGACGGGCAGCACGCGGTGCCGCCAGTCGCCCTCGCCCCAGCCGCCGGCGGGAAGCCAGCCGTTGCCGTCGGCGGATTTGATCAGGATGGCGAAGCAAAGCACCAGCACCGGGCCGAGCACGAACGGCGGCACGACATTGCCGAGGTTGCCGAGCAGCATCACGCCGTGATCGACGACGCTGTTGCGGCGCACGGCCGCGAGCGTGCCGAGCGCAACGCCCGCGAGCACGGCGAGCGGAATCGAAATCCCGCCGATGCCGAGACTCACCGGCGCGGCCTGCTTCACGAGTTCGTTCACGGTCCAGTCGGCGTAGCGGAACGAGTTGCCGAGATCGCCGTGCAGCAGACCGCCGAGATAGCGCAGATACTGCTGCCACAGCGGCTCGTCGAGGTGATAGCGCGCGTTGAGATTGGCGAGCGTGGCCGCGGAAAGCGGCTTGTCCGTGTCGAACGGGCCGCCGGGCGTGAGATGCAGCAGCAGGAAGCAGGCAGTCACGACGGCGAGCACGGTCGGCACCGCCCAGAGCGCGCGGCGCAAGGTGTAGGCGAACATGGCGGGCGTGCGGTCAGTGCTTGATGATGTACATGTCCAGCGTCGCGCGCTGGTCGAGATAGTTCGTGAGCGCATAACCGCCCACATACGATTTCACGAGGCGCGCGTTCGCATACTGAAACAGCGGCACGAGCGGCGAGTCGGCCTGTGCGAGCGCGAACGCCTGCGTCATGAGCGCCCGGCGCTTGCCGGCGTCGCCTTGCCGGTTCGCTTCGTCGACGAGCGCGTCGGCGCGGGCGTTGCAGTTGCGTTGGTCGTTCTGCGGGCTAGCGCATTTCACGAGGTTGTAGAACGAGGTGGCGTCGTTGTAATCGGCGAACCAGCCGTCGCGCGCGATCTGGTACGCGCCCTCGTGGCGCTGCTTGAGGAGCACCTTGAACTCGAGGTTTTCCAGCTTCACGTTCGCACCGAGCTTGCTGCGCCATTCGCTCGTGGCGAAAAGCGCGACCTTCTTGTGCAGGTCGTTGGTGTTGTAGACGAGCGAGAGCGTGAGCGGCTTCGCATCGGAATAACCGGCTGCCTTGAGCAGCTCGCGCGCTTTCTCCACGCGCTTCGGCATCGGCCATGCGGCCCATTCGGGCTGATAGCGGTCGGCGCCCCGGGTGCCTTCGGTGACGAGCCCGTATGCGGGCCGCTCGCCGCTTTGCGTGATTTTCGACGTAAGCAGATCGCGGTCGATCACCATCGAAAGCGCCGTGCGCACGCGTGCGTCGCGCAGCGCCGGATCGTTGTTGTTGAGCGCGTAGTAGTACGTGCCGATCTGCGTGTTCGCGCGCAGTTCCGGCCCGAACTGCTTCGTGAGCGAAGCGTACTGGCCCGAGGGCACTTCGTAGGTCATGTCGATCTGGCCCGCCTGGAACATGCGCATGGCCGTTTCGTCGTTTTCGATCGGCATCCAGGTCACTCTGGTGATGGGCACGTTGGCCGCGTTCCAGTAGTGCGGATTTTTTTCGAGCACGATGCGGTTGTTCGGTTGCCATTCGACGAGCCGGTACGCGCCGTTGCCGACGAGATTGCCCGGCCGCGTCCATGCCGCGCCCGACTTCGCGATGGCCGCGCGATCGACGGGCGCCATCGACGAATTGAACAGCATCTCGGGGAAGAACGGCACCGGCGCTTCGGTCTTGACTTCGAGCGTCCAGGCGTCCACCGCGCGCACGCCGAGCGCCGCGGGCGGCTGCTTGCCGGCGATCACGGCCTTCGCGTTCTTGACGAATTCGACGGCGACCGTGTAGGGCGAGGCGGTTTTGGGATCGGCGAGGCGCTGCCACGCGTAGACGAAGTCGGCGGCGGTGACGGCGTGGCCGTCGCTCCATTTGGCGTCGCGGCGCAGCTTGAAAACCCAGGTGTCGGGCGCGGTTTGCGTCCACGACACGGCCACGCCGGGAACCACGTTGCCGGCCGCGTCGAGGTGCGTGAGACCTTCGTACAGGTCGATGCCGATGAGATTCGCGCCCGTGCTTTCGATCAGCGCCGGATCGAGCGATTCGACCTCGGCGAGTATCTGGCGCGTGATTTCCTGTTTCGCGGCGAGCGGGGTGCCGGCCGCGACGGTGACGGCGCGTGCGGCCGGGAACTGAGCGAGCGCGAAGGCGGCGAGCGCCGCCGCGACGAACGATGATCGTGTCATGTTGGTCTCCTCGATAATGTCGTTATGCGAAGCGTGAATCGCCTGGAATACCGTGCATTCGCGTGTGCGAGCGCTGCGTTCCTGCGGGAGCTAGAACTAGCCTGGTGGGCAAGCCGGGGGCGATTATTGGAATCGGCGCGAGGCTTGTCAATCCGTGAGCGCCGCGACTAAATTCAGAGTTGTCTTATACCCAATGACGCCGCGCAATCGAATTAAAAATGGACTGACCGGTTAAACCGTTGATATTGAAATCATTATTCACGGTTTGAAAAAGCGGACTACAGCAGTCTTGAAAAAGCGGCGATTCAGACGGCATTGGGCGCGCCTCGCGAATCGAGCAATAGCATTGCTTTTAATCAATGCCGAAGCGCCATGCCTTTAAGGTTGCGAGGAACTTAATGCGCGCGTTGGAACGTCGTGTCGCTGCATAGCGAGCGAAACATAGCGAGCGAAAGAAGAATGGCGAAGTTCGCGACGCGGGAGATGCGAACCTCGCCCGGAAGGCGGTCGAGTCGATTACCGCGCCGGCGTTTTGGCGCGATAGGGCGCGGGGCGCACGGCGTCGCCCTGGTAGAACGAAGCGAAGCGTTCGAGTTGCCGCCGCGCGTGGTCGATGTCCGCGCCGTCGGCCAGCACCGCGCTCGAAAAGCCCACGCGCTCCATTTGCTGCAACTGGTCGACGAGCACTTCGCCCGTCGCGCGCAGGTCGCCCGCGAAGCCCAGGCGCCGCCGTATGAGCCACGCCTGGCTGTATGCGCGGCCGTCGGTGAAGGCGGGGAAGTGGAGTTCGACGCGCGCGGCCACGGCGATTTCGGCGGCGTGGGCGAGCGGATCGGCGTCGTTGGACAAGGCGACGACGCGTGCGGCGTCGGCGCCGCTTTCCGCAGCATGGGCGGCGGCATGGGCGGCGGCCGTGACGAGCAGGAGACGGGCGGCGCTCATGTGGTTTGCTCCGCGCGGGCGGCTTGCTCCGCGTGGGCGCGCACCGCGTCGGCGGCGGCCTTGAACGGCTCCAGGCCCACGCGGCGCACCGTTTCGACGAAGGTTTCGCGCCTGTCGCAAGATCCTTCGCCAGCCCCTTCGCCGCACGGCTCGCGCAGCGCGAGATAGCACGTGAGCACGGCGTCCACGGCGTCGGTCACTTCGTGCGCCGCGAACGACGGCCCGATCACCTTGCCGGGCCGCGCCTCGCCGCCGCGCGCGGAGCCGTCCGCGCCGCCGAGCGTGATCTGATACCACTCGGCGCCGTCCTTGTCGACGCCCAGAATGCCGATATGCCCGCTGTGATGATGGCCGCACGAGTTGATGCAACCGCTGATATGCAGATCGATCTCGCCGATGTCGTCGAGTTCGTCGAGGTCCTGGTAGCGCTCGGCGATGCTTTCGGCAATGGGCAGCGAGCGCGCGTTGGCGAGCGCGCAGAAGTCGCCGCCGGGGCACGCGATCATGTCGGTGAGCAGGTGGACGTTCGCGCTCGCGAGTTGCAGCGCGCAAGCCGCTTGCCAGAGCGGCAGCAGGTCGTTCACGTGAACCCACGGCAGCACGACGTTTTGCGTGTGCGAGACGCGCGCCTCGCCCGCCGAAAACCGCTCCGCGAGATCGGCCACGCGTTCGAGCTGTTCCGCCGAGGCGTCGCCGGGCGCCTGGAGCAGGCGCTTGAACGAGAGCGTGACGATACGCATCGACGCATGCCGGTGGGCCGCGACGTTGCGTTCGAGCCAGCGGCGCAGCAGCGGTTGCGCGTGCGCGGCCGCTTCGAGTTCGCGCGCGGCGGCGGGCGCGATCGCGCGCTCCACGGCGGCCGCGTCGGGCACCATGAAGTGCGCGCTCACGCGTTCTAGTTCGGCGTGCGGAATGGTGTGCGGGCCGCCGTCGATATCGACGATCTGGCGGAATTCTTCCTCCACTTCGTCGACGAAGCGCTGGCCCTCGGCCTTCACGAGAATCTTGATGCGCGCCTTGTACTTGTTGTCGCGGCGGCCGAACTGGTTGTACACGCGCACCACGGCTTCGATGTAGTTCATGATCTGCTGCCACGGCAAGAATTCGCGCAGCACGACGGCCGTCATCGGCGTGCGCCCCATGCCGCCGCCCACGGCCACGCGAAAGCCCAGTTCGCCATGCGCATCGCGCACGAGACGCAGGCCCACGTCGTGCCAGCCGGTGGCTGCGCGATCCTCGGCCGCGCCCGTGATCGCGATCTTGAACTTGCGCGGCAGGAACGCGAATTCGGGATGCAGCGTGGTCCACTGCCGCATGATTTCGGCGAACGGGCGCGGGTCGGCGATTTCGTCGGGCGCGACGCCCGCGCGCTCGTCGCAGGAAATATTGCGGATGCAGTTGCCGCTCGTCTGAATGCCGTGCATATCGACGCTCGCGAGCAGGTCCATCACGTCCGCGGCCTTCGCGAGCGGAATCCAGTTGAACTGCACGTTGGTGCGCGTCGTGAAGTGCGCATGATGCGTGGGCAGGCGCGTGGTGCCGAGCGCGCGCTGCGCCGCGAGCGCCCGGGCGTAGACGTCGGTTTCCGGCGCGTCGTAGTCGCGCGCGACGCGGGCCAGCACGCGCAGTTGCGCGCTGGAGAGTTCGCCGTAGGGCACGGCCACGCGCAGCATGGGCGCGTGGCGCTGCACGTACCAGCCGTTTTGCAGCCGCAGCGGGCGGAACGCTTCTTCGCTGAGCTTGCCGCTTTGCCAGCGTTCGAGCTGATCGCGAAACTGCGCCGCGCGGCTCGCGACGAAGGCCTTGTCGAATTCGTTGTAGCGATACATAAAACGGCGGCAAGCACGCCATGCTGGGAGGAAGCGTTGACGTTATCGCGCCGCCGCACGCCTCTCAAGCAGCAGATGCCGCCGAAAAAAGCGCAGCAGATGCGCGTGGCCCGCCTAGTCGCGCGCGCGCACTTCGGGATGCGCGAGCAGTTCGGCCAGCGTGCGAATGGCGTCGTCGATGCGCGCGGACCACGGATGGCCGTAGTTCAGGCGGATGCAGTTCTCGAAGCCGTGCGTCGCCGAAAAGAGCGGCCCCGGCGCCACGCTGATGCCGCGTTCGATCGCGAGCCGGTGCAGCGCCATGGCGTCGATGCGCGCGGGGAACGTGAGCCAGAGAAAATAGCCGCCTTGCGGGTTCGTATGGCGCGTGCCTTCGGGCAGCCAGCGGGCGATGGCGCCAAGCATGGCGTCGCGCTGCGCCTGCATCGCGAGGCGAATCTTCTTTAGATGCCGCTCGTAGCCGCCGTGCTCCAGATAATCGGCGATGCCCGCCTGCACGGGAATGCTCGCCGAAAGCGTGGTCATGAGCTTCAGGCGCTGCACGCGCGCGGCGAAGCGGCCCGCGCTCGCCCAGCCCACGCGATACCCAGGCGCGAGCGTCTTCGAAAACGAGCCGCAGTGCATGACGAGGCCGTGGCGGTCGAACGCGAGCGCGGGCGGCGAATAGTTGGGCGCGTAGTGCAATTCGCCGTACACGTCGTCCTCGATGAGCGGCACGTCGTGGCGCGCGAGCAGTTCGACGAGCGCCTGCTTTTTCGCGGCGCAAAGCGTCACGCCCGTGGGATTCTGGAAGTTGGTCATGAACCAGCACGCGCGGATCGGGTGGCGCTCGAGCGCATGCGCGAGCGCGTCGAGGTCGAGCCCGCTCGCGCCATCGACGGGAATTTCGACGGCGCGCAGGCCGAGCCGCTCGATGGCCTGCAAGGCCGCGTAGAAGCCCGGCGACTCCACGGCCACCACGTCGCCCGGCTGCGTGACGGCCATGAGGCACAGGTTGAGCGCTTCGAGCGCGCCATTGGTCACGACGATTTCCTCGGCGGGTTGCGAGATGCCCATGCGCATGTAACGCAGCGCGATCTGGCGGCGCAGGCTTTCGTTGCCGGGCGGCAGATCGACCACCGTGCTCCATGGGCTCACGCTGCGCGCGGCCTGCCCGAGCGACTTCGCGAGCCGCGCCATGGGAAACAGCAGCGGCGAGGGAAACGCGGAACCGAGCGGCACGATGCCGGGCCGCTTGGCCGCGTCGAGCACCGAAAACACGAGCTCGCTGATGTCGACGATGGCCGTTTCGCTCGCGTTTGCCGAATCGCCGTGCGCGGCTTTCGCGAGCGGCGCGACGAAGTAGCCGGAGCGCTCCTCGGCGCGCACGAGCCCCCATTGTTCGAGCAGATAGTAGGCGCGCGCGGCCGTGGACTGGCTCACGCCGTGCTGCGCGATGATCTGCCGTAGCGACGGCATGCGCGAGCCCGGCTTCAGGTTGCCGGAGCGGATTTCAGCGGCCATGCCTTGGGCGAGGCGTTCGTAGCGTGTCATGCGGGGTCGTTCTCGTCGATGAAGGACTGCTGCGCTGATTTTGTCGCCGACTGCTGCTGTACGGCCGCGGCGCGCCCCCGCATGATAGCGGTCAGCGCGCATCGCAGTTCGGGTCTGTACCCCCGGATGCGCCGGGATAACTGCGCGAGTGCCCGGCTTCATCACCTAAACCCGCAGAGCTTGCGGCTCTTTTTTGCCTGTAGCGCGGCAAGCATTTGGCCCCGGCACGCAAGTGCCGGGGCATTTCTCGTTGCGGGTTCGCGAGCGGCGTATCGGCGTATCGGCGTTTGCCGTGGCTCGTTGTTGCGTTCTTGCTGCCTCGTTGCTGCCTCGTCGTTGCGTTGTTGCCGCCTTGTCGTTGCATGCGCCGCTGCGTCGGTCGAATCGTCGGCAACTGCTGCTTTTCACGTGCGCGCCAAAAGCCGACCATGCACACAGGTCATCACGAATGGAGAACGGCATGGAACTCGTGCGCATGATACGCATCGTCTTGTGGAGCTTCTTCGGCGTGCGCCGGCGCGCGGCCCACGAAGCGGACTTCGCCAACGTCAACTTCACGCTGCTGCCGTTCGTGGCGCTGGCGTTGGCCGCGCTGATCGGCGGCGGCATTCTCGGCATCGTGCTGCTCGTCGCTCACGCCACGGGCACGGCGCAGGGTTTCTGAGCGCCGGGCCGCAAGCTTTCCCTCGCGCGTTCGCCTCGCTCCGCCTGCACACCCCGCCGCCCGGCGATGGTGCGCCGCCACGCTGCGCTGCACCACGACCTGTCACGCCAGGCACACGAATGGTGGCGCCCTTTGCGCCTCGCCGCGTCCTTCCGCTCCCTTCCAGAATACCGCGCCTCGCCGCGAACTCCCCGCACAGCGGGCGCTTGCGCCGCGCTCGCCGACTGCGTTAAAGCCCATTGGCATGGCTATTGCTTTGTAAGCCCCGAAGCCAATGGCGGCTTCAACGATTTTGCGCTTACCGTTCGGCGCACAGGCGAACGGGGCATTTTCGATCGAGCTTGATCGAGCGGGGCAACGGCGTCCCGAAGCGATACCCGAAGAGACGAGGCGTCTCGCGGGTGCGCTTCGGGACGCTTTTTTTTTGTCTTCGCCGCGATCGGGCACACGCAGGACGACACGTCAAAACGGTTTGCACGACTAAACGATGGACAAGCGGGATACGACACCGGGCGTCACCGGCGAGATCGTCGGCGAGCTGATCAATCTGGCCGGGCGCCAGCGCATGCTCTCGCAACGCATCGTGCTGCATGCGCTGCTGGGCTCGCGCGGCGACGCGGCGGCGCTGGCCGTCGCGCGGGATTGCCTCGCGGCCTTTGCCGCCTCGCACGCGAAACTCGCGCAAGGCGATGCGCACTTTCCCGGCGCGTTCTCGCCGGCGCTGCGCGAGTTGTACTTCGGCGCGCGCAAGGCCGACGCGCGCATTCGCGCGTTCGTGACGATGGCGGCGCAGGCGTGCGATGCGCTCGAACGCAAGCTGGCGGGCGGTGCGCGTCGCGCGCAGGAAGCCGATGAAGCGGGCGAAGCCGCGGTGGCGAATCTCACCGCCGAAGCGACGCCGCTGCTCGATCTGCTGCAAGCGATCACGCAGGCGTATCAGGACGAAATGCGCGGCGTCGAAGCCGCGACGGCGAGGCGCCACGCGGGCATTGTCGACGAACTCGCGTCCATTTCGATGCGCGCCAACATCGTGGCGCTCAACGCGCGCGTGGCGGCGGCGCGCGCGGGACAGTACGGCCGCGAATTCGCGGTCATCACGGCGGAACTCGCGCACGTGATCCGCGAAATGGACGCGCTCGTGCAAAGCGTGGTCGGCAAGCGCGAGACGAGCCCAGGCGCGGCGAACACGTCGGCAGCCGCATCGGCATCCAGGGCGAGCGGCGCCGCGCCATCGACATCGCCAACATCGACATCGACATCGCCCTCGACATCGCCCTCGACATCGACATCGCCGGCCTCCATCGGCGCACGGATTCAACGGATGCCTGCCCGCGTTGCGGGCTGAGATCCACTACTGGGGAGAGAACCTCGTGAAAGACCTCGCAACTTCGCTCAAGAGCGGCAACTGGCGCGCGCTGATCGCGTGCTTCCTCTACTTCGACACCGGCTTCACGGTGTGGGTGATGTTCGGGCCGCTCGCGCCGTTCATCCAGAAGGACATTGCGATGACGCCGGCCGAACTCGGCCTGCTCGTCGCCGTGCCCGTGCTGGGCGCCGCGATCCTGCGCGTGACGCTCGGCAATCTCTATCAGGCTTGCGACGGCCGGCGCGCCGCGCTGCTCGGCATCGCGCTTTCGGCGATTCCGTCGGTCGTGCTGCTGCTCATCCCGGGCGCGCCGTCGTACACGCTGCTGCTCGTGCTGGGCGTGCTGCTCGGCGTGGGCGGCGCGAGCTTCGCGGTGGCGCTGCCGATGGCGGGCAGCAACTATCCGCCGAAGGTGCAAGGCCTCGTGCTCGGTCTCGCGGCCGCGGGCAATATCGGCGCGGTGCTCGACGGCTTCCTGTTCCCCGGTATCGCCAGCAGCCACGGCTGGGCGCACGCGACGGGCGCGGCGCTGCCGCTGCTCGCGCTCGCCGCCACGGCCGTGGTGTTCTGGGCGCGCGATCTGAGCCCGAAGTCGGGCAGCGCGCCGCAGGCGTTCCGCGCGTTCGCGATCACGCTCGTGGGTCTCATCGTGCTCGTGCTGGCGGTGCATGCCGGCCTGTTCGGCGCGGGCAAGACGGGCGTGCTGCTGCTGCCGCTGCTGGGCGCGCTGCTTGCCATCGCCGTGCTGCCGCGCCACTACCGCAGCGTGCTCGCGGAAGGCGATACGTGGGTCGTGATGCTCGTCTACAGCATCACGTTCGGCGGCTTCGTCGGCATGTCCTCGTATATCTCGACGCTGCTGATCTCGCTCTATCAAGTGCCGAAGCTCGAAGCGGGCGTGGTGATGTCGCTGCTCGCGCTCACGGGTGCGATGGTGCGCCCGGTCGGCGGCCTGGTCGCCGACCGCATCTCGGGCGTGCGCGCGCTCGTGCTGCTGCTCGCGGCCATCTCGCTGTGCGACTTCGCATTCGCGTTCTGGATGCCGCCGTTCGCCGCCGGCATCGCGCTGCTCGCGCTCACCTACGTGTGCTTCGGTCTCGGCAACGGCGCGACGTTTCAGCTCGTGCCGCGCCGCTGGCAAGGCCGCACCGGTCTCATGTCGGGCATCATCGGCGCGGCGGGCGGCATCGGCGGCTTCTATCTGCCGGTCATCATGGGCATCGCGAAGGAAAGCACGGGCAGCTATCAAATGGGCTTCGCCACTTTCGGCGTGATTGCCGCCGTGGCGTTCGGCCTCGTGGTGCTGCATCGCGCGCGTTGGCTCGAATGGGCGCTGCCGCAGGAAGCCGCGCTTGCGCCGGCCGTGGTGCATGCCTCGCAGGCGAGCGTCGGCAATTGAGGCAAGCGGGGCAGGCGCAGCCGCCCACGCTCGCAAACGTCACGGTTCGCGTGCCGGCACGAGTTCGGGTTGCGCCGCGCCGCACTCGCCGTGATCGACGAGCGCGGCGTCCTTCTCGCGCAGGATGTAGCCGAGGCCGCGCAGCGTGAGGATCTGCGCGCTCGAATGCGCGAGATGCTTGCGCAGCCGGTGAATATAGATGTCGATGGCGTCGCGGCTCGGTTCGTCGTCGAGACTAAAAACGTTTTCCATCAATGCGTGCTTCGACACCGTGCGGCCTTGATGCAGCATAAGCGCCTCGAGTATCGAGTGCTCGCGGCGGCGCAGGTTCAGCGGCGTTTCGTTGCGGCGGAATTGCCGCGTGTCCGAGCGATAGTGCAGGTCGCCGCAACTCAGGCACGCGGCTTTGTCGGCGCCTTGACGGCGGATCAGCGCTTTCACGCGCGCCAGCAGTTCGCGCGTGTCGAACGGCTTGACGAGGTAGTCGTCGGCGCCCGCGTCGAAGCAATCCACCTTGTCCTCGATCGAGCCGCGCGCGGTGAGCATCATCACCGCCGCGTTGTCGCCGCGACGGCGCAGCCGCAGCAGCACGCTCTTGCCGCTCATGCCCGGCAAATTCATTTCGAGCAGCACGAGATCGTAACGTTGAAGCTTGAGCAGCGAGTCGGCGGATTCGCCGTCGCCCACGCTATCCACGGTGTAGCGTTGCGCACGCAGCAATTCGATGAACCAGCGAGCGTATTGGGGATTTTCTTCGATGAGCAGGAGCTTCATGTTTTTTTTCCTTGTCGGCCTCGGTCCGGCTCTGCACGTCATCGCGGCGAGGCGCCGGCCATGCTGTCATGCATGACGCGGCGCAAGGCGGGAGAGATGAACGGCGCGAGCTGTCTCCTCGACGTACGGCTCGCGGCGCAGCGCTGCAAGCCATATTCCTTGAATGAATTTTAGCTACGCGAATCCTTCCTTACGCTTTCACGACCCCGGGCGTAGCATCGGGGATTTCCATAGGCATTGTAGGAATCGTGTAGGAAGGCAGGTGAAATTATTAGTACTCCGTGGGATATGCGGAAGTGGCAGCCGGACGCGGCCCTGCAAACGCGTGCGAGGGCGGAAGGATAGCGTTCGTTTAGCGCGACGCCTCGTGTCGAGCGTTTATGCGGCTGAATGCCTCAGGCGCGGCGGCGTATCGGCGCAAGGTCGATGTCGCTGTCAGTGTGGCTGTCAGTGTCGATGTCGATGTTGGTGTCGATGTCGGTGTCGATGAGCGCGTGAGGGACGTTCAACGGAGAGTGAGAATCGTTCAGGTTCGGCAAGCGAGGCGTTGTGCCGAAAGCCGCCGCTTCGCCGACCGCATCGCCGACCAGGATGATGGCGGGACTACCCAGTTCCGCCGCGCGCGCGAGCATGGCGATGGTGCCGAGCGTGCCTGTCACGCGCCGCTCGTTCGCGCTGCCCGCCCATTGCACGACCGCTGCGGGCGTGGTGCGCGAAAGCGCTTCGGCGAGCGTGGCGCAAAGCGTGTCGATGCGGCTCATGCCCATGTAGATCGCGAGCGTCATGCCCGTGGCGGCGAGCGCGCGCCAGTCGGGCTCGCTGTGGTCGCGCAGGTGCGCGGTGACGAACGTCACGCCCTGGCAATGATCGCGATGTGTGAGCGACATGCCGAGCCCCGCCGCCGCCGCGAACGCGGAGGAAATTCCGTTGACGATTTCAATCGTCACGCCCGCGCGCCGCAATGCCGCGAGTTCTTCGCCCGCGCGGCCGAACAGCAGCGCGTCGCCGCCTTTCACGCGCACCACGTGCAGGCCGCGCCGCGCGTAGCGCTGCATCAGGCGTTCGATGAAGGCTTGCGGCGTGGAGCGGCAGCCGCCGCGCTTGCCCACGCGAATCACGCGCGCTTGCGGCGCGAGCGTGACGATCTCGGGATTCACGAGATCGTCGAGCAGCACCACGTCGGCGCTGGCCAGGACCTTGGCCGCGCGCAGCGTGAGCAGATCGAGATCGCCTGGACCCGCGCTCACCAACGTGACCTTGCCCGCGCCTATATCCGCGTTGTTGCGCGCGCATGTTTTCGCGTTGTCGTTCGCACTTTTATCCGCTGCGCTGCTCGTCTCTTTGCCCGACTCGTCGCCCATCTCATTGCCCGTCTCATTGCCCGTCTCATTGCCCGTATTCATCGCGTGTTTCCCTTACGTCGCGTTTCGTTGCCCGAAAAAAAAGCGTCCGCTCGCCTTGCCGACGAGGGGACGCCTTTGTCCGGTCATGCCTTTGCTGCGTGCTTCGCTGCTTCGTTCGCGTTGCTTGCCCGGCATCGTTGCCGGACCCGCGAGATGCTTACGTCGATGCAAATTCCAGACCAGCGCACGCGCGCGGCGCCCAGCTTTATTCACCGACGATGCGCGCAACGCGCGGCCCCGAAAGCGCACATCGGCTGTGCCGCGAGGCACCAAACTTGTGCCCGTCCGCATCACGATGCGCTTTCGCCGATGCGCCGCGCGATCGCACGTCAATCGCGCGCACGCGCCGCAACCCACGGCCGCACGCGGGCTGCCGCTGGCGATTCAGCGGCTTCACGCGGATTGGCACAGTGCTTGCATTGACGTTGGCAGCAGGTGCCGCGCGAATCAATGGCGATTCGGCTGCGAACGAAGCAGCGCACCAACGCACACGGTTTATTTCATTCAGGGCAATGGCGTCCCCCGAATCCGGCTTTCGCACAAGCTGGAATCGCGGGACGCTTTTTTATTTGCGGGGCTCACGATGCAAGCAACGAACGAAACGAACGATTCCCTCGCGATGGAGATCGTGGTGATCGGCCACGGCATGGTGGGCCACAAGTTTCTCGAGAGCCTTCTCGCCGAGGGCGGCCCCGCAGTGCGCGTGACCGTGCTGTGCGAGGAACCGCGCCCCGCATACGATCGCGTGCATCTCTCCGAATACTTCGCGGGCAAGAGCGCCGACGATCTTTCGCTCGTCGCGCCCGGCTTCTTCGAGCGCGACAACGTGCGTCTCGTGCTCGACGCGAAGGCCACGTCGATTGATCGCACGGCGCGCACCGTCACGGTCTCCAACGGCGAAACGCTCGCCTACGACAAGCTCGTGCTGGCCACGGGGTCGTCGGCGTTCGTGCCGCCCATTGCCGGCAACGATCGCGCCGATTGCTTCGTTTATCGCACCATTGCCGACCTCGAAGCGATGCAGGCGCGCGGCGCGAGCGCGAGAACGGGCGTGGTGGTCGGCGGCGGCTTGCTGGGCCTCGAATGCGCGAAGGCGCTGCGCGACATGGGCTTGACGACGCACGTGGTGGAATTCGCCCCGCGCCTCATGGCCGTGCAGGTGGACGACGACGGCGGCCGCATGCTGCGCGGCAAGATCGAAGCGCTTGGCGTGAGCGTGCATACGCAGAAGAACACCACGGCAATAGTCGATGGCGAAAGCGCCGCTAACCGCATGCAGTTCGCCGACGGCACGCATCTCGAAGCGGACATGATCGTGTTTTCGGCCGGCATTCGTCCGCGCGACGAAATCGCGCGCGCGTGCGGGCTCGCCGTTGGCGCGCGAGGCGGGATCGTCATCGACGATCAATGCCGCACGAGCGATGCGAACATCTACGCAATCGGCGAATGCGCCTTGTGGCAAGGGCAAATCTTCGGCCTGGTCGCGCCGGGCTACGAGATGGCGCGCATCGTCGCGAAAGCGCTGGCGGGCGAGGCCGCGACGTTCGCGGGCGCCGACATGAGCACCAAACTCAAGCTGATGGGCGTGGACGTGGCGAGCCTCGGCGACGCGCACGGCAAGACGCCGGGCAGCCGTTCGTACCGTTATGCGGACGAGCGCCGCGAGGTCTACAAGAAGATCGTCGTGTCCGATTGCGGCAAGAAGCTGCTGGGCGCGGTGATGGTGGGCGACGCGAGCGAATACGGCACGCTGCTGCAAATGATGCTCAACGGCATCGAGCTGCCCGAAGCGCCCGAATTCATGATCCTGCCGCAAGCCGACGGCAAGGCGAAGCCCGCGCTCGGTGTGGAAGCGCTGCCCGACGGCGCGCAAATCTGCTCGTGCAACAACGTCTCGAAGGCGCAAATCTGCGCGGCCGTGCGCGAGGGCGCGACCACCATCGCCGCGATGAAGGCAGGCACGTGCGCGGGCGCGTCGTGCGGCGGCTGCGTGCCGCTCGTCACGCAGGTGATGAAGTCGGAAATGCAGCGCCAGGGCCTTGCCGTCAACAATCATCTGTGCGAGCACTTTCCCTATTCGCGCCAGGAGCTGTATCACCTCGTGCGCGTGGAAGGCATCAAGACCTTTGGCGAACTGCTCGCGAAGCACGGCCGCGGTCTGGGCTGCGATATCTGCAAGCCGGCCGTGGGCGGCATTCTCGCTTCGTGCTGGAACGAATTCGTGCTGAAGAAAGAGCACGCGAGCTTGCAGGATTCGAACGACTACTACCTCGCCAACATTCAGCGCGACGGCACCTATTCGGTCGTGCCGCGCATGGCGGGCGGCGAAGTCACGCCCGACGGCTTGATCGCCGTGGGCCAGGTCGCGAAGAAATACGGTCTCTATACGAAGATCACGGGCGGCCAGCGCGTGGATCTCTTCGGTGCGCGCGTGGAGCAACTGCCGTTCATCTGGGAGGAGCTGATCGGCGCGGGTTTCGAATCGGGCCATGCCTACGGCAAGGCGCTGCGCACCGTGAAGTCGTGCGTGGGCTCGACGTGGTGCCGCTACGGCGTGGGCGATTCCGTGGGTTTCGCGATCGACCTGGAGAACCGCTACAAGGGCTTGCGCGCGCCGCACAAGATCAAGTTCGGCGTGTCGGGCTGCACGCGCGAATGCGCGGAAGCGCAAGGCAAGGACGTGGGCATCATCGCCACGGAAAAGGGCTGGAATCTGTACGTGTGCGGCAACGGCGGCATGAAGCCGCGCCATGCGGAACTGCTCGCGTCCGACCTCGACCAGGCCACGCTCGTGCGTTACGTCGACCGCTTTCTCATGTTCTACGTGCGCACGGCCGACCGGCTGCAACGCACGAGCGTATGGCGCGACAACCTCGAAGGCGGCCTCGACTATCTGATCGACGTGATCGTGAACGACAAGCTCGGTCTCGCGGCGGAACTCGAAGCGGAGATGCAACTCGTGGTGGACACCTACGAATGCGAATGGAAGAAGGCCGTGACCGATCCCGCCACGCGCCGCCGCTTCCGTCACTTCGTCAACAGCGACGCGGGCGACGCGAACGTGACCTTCGTGGAGGAGCGCGGGCAGATTCGTCCGGCCACGCCCGAGGAACGCGCGAGCGCGCCGGCGCGTTACGAAGCGCTCGACGAGATTGCCGTGGTGGTCGAAACCGCTTGATGCGATAGCCGATAAGAGAGGAATCCGAAATGATTGCAGAGCGGAATGGTACGCATAACGGTACGCGTAATGGGGAGTCGTGGGTTCCGGTGTGCCGGCTCGACGACATCGTGCCGAACACGGGCGTATGCGCGCTCGTGAAGGGCGAGCAAGTGGCCGTGTTTCATGTGGACGACGGCCGCGGCGCGGGTCAGGGCAGCGTCTACGCGATCGGCAACTACGACCCGAACTCGCAGGCGGCCGTGCTCTCGCGCGGTTTGATCGGCAGTCTGGGCGAACGCATCGTGGTCGCCTCGCCCATCTACAAGCATCACTTCGACCTTGCCACGGGCGAATGCCTCGAAGCGCCCCAGCATTCGGTGTGCGCGTTCGCGGCGCGCGTGCAGGACGGCCAGGTGTGGGTGGCCGCTTGACGCGATGAACGGCGCGGTGAACGGCAAGGTGCGCGGCGCGTGAGCGCGGCGCTTTCCGAGGTTTGGCGGCGTTTGGCAGAAAGCGATCGACGGCATGAGCAGCAAGAGCGTAAAGAGCGTGTGTCCGTATTGCGGCGTGGGTTGCGGCATGATCCTGCACGTCGAGGACGGCCAGGTCATGAAGATCGCCGGCGACCCCGAGCATCCGTCCAACTTCGGGCGGCTCTGCACGAAGGGCACTTCGGCGCACGTCGCGCTGCGCAAGTCGGGGCGGCTCGAACGCGCGTTCGTGCGGCACGCGCGCGACGAAGATCCCGTGCCGCTGCCGCTCGCGCAGGCGATCACCGACACGGCGCGGCGCCTGCGCGCGACGCTCGACGCGCATGGCCCCGACGCGCTGTCGTTCTACGTGTCCGGGCAGATGTCGATCGAGGCGCAGTACCTCGTGAACAAGCTCGCCAAGGGCTTCGTGCGCACCAACAACATCGAGTCGAATTCGCGCCTGTGCATGGCGAGCGCGGGCAGCGGCTACAAGCTCTCGCTGGGTGCGGACGGCCCGCCCGGTTCGTATCGTGATTTCGATCGGGCGGACCTGTTCTTCGTGATCGGCGCGAACATGGCGGACTGCCATCCGATTCTGTTCCTGCGCATGATGGACCGCGTGAAGGCAGGCGCGAAGCTGATCGTCGTGGACCCGCGCCGCAACGCGACGGCCGACAAGGCTTCGCTGTTCTTGCAGATTCGCCCCGGCACCGACCTCGCGCTGCTCAACGGCCTGCTGCATCTCCTGCACAAGAACGGCCATACCGACGCGAACTTCATCGCTCAGTACACCGAAGGATGGGACGCGATGCCCGCGTTCCTCGACGATTACACGCCGGAAAACGTCGCGACAATCACGGGTCTGGCCGTGGACGACATTCGCCGCGCCGCGCAATGGATGGGCGAAGCGCCCGAGTTCATGAGCTGTTGGACCATGGGCCTGAACCAGAGCACGCACGGGACATGGAGCACCAACGCGATCTGCAACCTGCATCTCGCGACGGGCAAGATTTGCCGCGAAGGCAGCGGGCCGTTCTCGCTCACGGGCCAGCCGAACGCCATGGGCGGCCGCGAAATGGGCTACATGGGCCCCGGTTTGCCGGGCCAGCGCACGGTGCTCTCCGAGGACGACCGCGCCTTCGTCGAACGACTGTGGGACGTGCCCGCGGGCACGCTGCCGCAAAAGGTGGGCGGCGGCACCATCGACCTGTTCTCGCGCATGAGCGCGGGCGAGATCAAGGCGTGCTGGATCATCTGCACGAATCCGGTGGCGAGCGTCGCGAACCGGCAGACCGTGGTGGCGGGTCTCAAGGCCGCGGAACTCGTGATCGCGCAGGATGCCTTTCTCGACACCGAAACGAACGCTTACGCCGACGTCTTGCTGCCCGGCGCGCTGTGGGCCGAGGCCGAGGGCGTGATGATCAACTCGGAGCGCAACATGACGCTCATGCAGCAGGCCGTCGAGCCGCCCGGCGAAGCGCTGCCCGACTGGCGGATCATCGCGCGCGTGGCGTGCGAAATGGGTTTTGCCGATGCCTTCGATTACGCGAGCGCGGCCGAGGTGTTCGACGAAATCACGCGCTTCGCCAATCCGGAAACGGGCTACGACCTGCGCGGCGCGAGCCACGCGAAGCTGCGCGAAACGCCGCTGCAATGGCCGATTGCTTCGCGCGACGCGGCGGATCGCAACCCGGTGCGCTATCTGAACGACGGTACGAGTCAAACGCTCAAGCTGCGCGAGGACGGCACGCGCCCGCGCATCGCGTTCGCCACGCCGCACGGCAAGGGCGTGTTCTTCGCGCGCCCGCACGTCGCGCCCGCCGAGTTGCCCGACGGCGCGTTCCCCATCGTTTTCAACACGGGGCGGCTTCAGCATCAATGGCACACGATGACGAAGACGGGCAAGGTGCCGATGCTCAACAAGCTCAATCCCGGCCCGTTCGTCGAGATTCATCCCGAAGACGCGGCGCAACTCGGCATTGCCGCGAAGGACCGCGTGGAAGTGCGCTCGCGGCGCGGCCGCGCGGTGCTGCCCGCCGTCATCACGGAGCGCGTGCGCCCCGGCAACTGCTTCGCGCCGATGCACTGGAACGATGTGTACGGCGACGAGCTTTGCATCAACGCGGTGACGAGCGACGCCGTCGACCCGATCTCCAGGCAGCCCGAACTCAAGTTTTGCGCGGTGTCGCTCGCGCGCGTCGCACCGCAAGCGCTCCCTGACGCGCCCGCGCAAAACGATGCCGATGCCGATGCCGATGCCGATAGCGGTGTCGCCGCGCAGGAAGCGCTCGCCGCCAATCCGTCTCAGGAACACGACATGTCCCGTATCGACGCCTTTTCGACGCTTCTCGGCCTCGACGCCATCGCCGCGCCGCCACTGGACGAAACCGAGCGCCAGTATCTCGCGGGCTTTGTCGGCGGTCTGCGCTCGCTGAAAACGGGCGATGCCGCGGGCGTGCCCGTGCTGCCCGCGCACGCGCCGTTCGCGCCGGCCACGCGCGCGTGGGTCGACGGATGGCTCGCGGGCTTGTTCAGCCGCGCGGAAAGCGCCGCGCACGTGTCCGCCGCACCGGCCGCGCCCGCGGTGCTGACCGGCGCCGCCGCAACGCTCGCCGACGAGAAGCCGCAAGGCGTGCGTATCGCGCATACGCGCCCCAAGGTCGTGCTGCTGTGGGCGTCGCAAACGGGCAACGTGGAATCGCTCGTGGAGTTGTACGCCACGCATCTGATGCAGTCCGGCTTCGAGATTCGCACCGCCTGCATGGCCGATTATTCGCTCGCCAGCCTCGAAAAAGCGCAATACGCGCTGCTGATGACGAGCACGTTCGGCGACGGCGACGCGCCCGACAACGGCGAGGCGTTGTGGAGCGCGCTGGCGGCGCAAGACGCGCCGCGTCTCGCGTCGCTGCGTTTCGCGGTGCTCGCGTTCGGCGACCGCAACTACGACCAGTTTTGCGGCCACGGCCGCCGGCTCGACGCGCGCCTCGAAGCATTGGGCGCGACGCGCCTGATGGAACGCACCGACTGCGACAGCGAGTTCCAGCCCACGGCCGACGCATGGCTCGAACGCATCGTCGCGCGCATCAAGGAAGAGGACGCCGCGCTGCACGCGGTGCCCGCCGACGGCGCGATTCCCGAACTGCTGCCCGGCTGCGCGGCCACCAAGGCGCGCCCGGCCACGTCGCGGTTGTTGCGCAACGTGCGCCTGAACATGCAGGGCGCGACCAAGGACACGCGCTATTTCTCGCTCGCGACCGGCGAGGCCGGGCTCGAATACGAAGCGGGCGACGCGCTTGGCGTGTGGCCGACCAACTGCCCCGCGCTCGTCGAAGAACTGCTCGACCTCACGCGGCTTTCCGGCGAGACCGCCGTGAATGTGAGCGGCCACGGCGAGATGCGGCTTGCGGATGCGCTGGCCAGGCACTACGAGATCGCGCGCCCGAACCCGGACGTGCTCGCGTTCATCGCTTCGCGAACGCGCACGCGCGGCCTCGCGGAACTGCTCGACGAATCGCGCAAGACCGATCTGCGCAACTGGCTCTGGGGCCAGCAACTCGCCGACGTGCTTCACGAATATCCCGTCGATGTTTCGGCATCCGAACTATTGGGTTTGTTGAAGCGTTTGCAGCCGCGTCTTTATTCGATTTCGTCGAGCCCCAAGGCGCACGCGGGCGAAGTGCATCTGACCGTTTCGGCGGTGCGCTACAACAACGGCAGGCGCGAGCGCAAAGGCGTGGCGTCCACGTTTCTCGCGGATCGCGCCCACGCGGGCAGCGTGCCTGTGTTCGTGCAAAAGAGCACGCACTTCCGCCCGCCGCGCAACGGCGCCACGCCGATGATCATGGTCGGCCCCGGCACCGGCGTGGCGCCGTTTCGCGCCTTCCTGCACGAGCGCCAGGCGCGCGGCGACACCGGACGCAACTGGCTGTTCTTCGGCGAGCAGCACGCGGCCACCGACTTTTATTACCGCGATGAACTGGAAACGATGCAGCGCGACGGCCACCTCGCGCGGCTCGATCTCGCGTTCTCGCGCGACCAGCGCGAGAAGGTCTACGTGCAGGACCGCATGCGCGAGCAGGGCGCGCAGCTATGGTCGTGGCTGGAAGACGGCGCGCATCTCTACGTGTGCGGCGACGCGAGCCGCATGGCGAAGGACGTGGATGCGGCGCTCAAGGACGTGGTGGCGGCGCACGGCGGCATGAGCGGCGAAGCGGCCGGCGAGTACGTCAGCGGGTTGGCGCGGGACAAGCGCTACGTGCGTGACGTCTACTGATATCGACTCCGGCGCGGCGTGCCGGCGTGGCGCTGCTGTGCCGCTCCTCGCCGAGCGCGGCGTAATGGCCGTCGCTCGCGTTTTTCGCCGATTAGTCAGGCTCAGCGAGAGATAGGGGCATTCGTCCCGGGCCTTTCGCGTCTGCGATTTGTCAGGCACAGATATTGCGAAATGAGCGTCATGTCATTGATGCCTTCAGTCATGCGCATGTTTTAAAAGAGGTCGAGTTCGGCGTGATGGCCTGCTTTGAATTGTCACTTTGAATTGTCAGTCAGGCAGCGTCGATCTAAACTTCTTGAGGGAGATGGCATTCCTCCCCATAACCGCCCTTCGGGGCTAATGATGCCTACAGGCCTGGGAAACGGCACTGTAGGCTTGCGCGTGGAGCGCGCTACCCTCTCTGTCTGCGCCGTGTGACGGTGCGTCCCGGTTTTCAGCCACTCTAGCCGGCCCGTTTGGGCAACTGGCTAAGCGCGTTCGCACGCGCGAACGGTGAGCGGGATACGAGATGGAATTCCACAGCATCCTTTTTGCATTGCCCGAAGACGGCCCTCCTTCCGGGGACGTCGCGGAGCCGCACTTCTTTGGCGACCTCAACCTCGATCAGTTTGTGGTGGATGTCACGCGCGGATTCGAGGAATACGATCTCGCGCCCTTTTTTCGGGCTGAATTGGGCCGATGTAGCGCGATAACCTACCGGCACGAGGTCATGCAAGACCTCGATAAACATGAAGTGTTGGCTGCGGTACAGGCATTTGCGCTTTCCATGAGAAAAATGCGCGCGTGTCTGGATGAAGCAAAGCGACTTTATTACGGGCGACAAAAGCAATGGTGGTTTCTCGAAGCGGCCTCGCGATATTGCCAGGGCGTTCAGGCATTGCTTGTTGCATTGCAAGCCGCCCGTTGCCAATCGGGAGGGATGAGCGCTTTCATTTCATGGTTGAGCGCGTACGTCGAGTCTGATCCCTTTACAACCCTCAAAGAAGAATTCGATGAGGTGAAAGCCGCGTTGGCCGGCGTGCGCTATTGCATTCATCTTCACGGAAGCGCCGTCACAGTGCTCAACTATGAAGATGAAGAAGACTACGGCTCCTATATATTGCGTACCTTCGACCGCTTCAAGCAGGCAGACGTCAAGGATCACAGCGTCAAGCTGAAAGATTGGCCGGAGATGAATCATGTCGAGGCGCAAATTCTGGACTACGCGGCGGAGCTTGATCCACGTCCGTTTGCGCTTCTCGATGCATTCTGCACCGGCCATTCAGGATTTATCGACGCGAAGATCGCGGCATTCGACCGTGAAATCCAGTTTTACGTGGCCTATCGAAGTTACACACAGCCATGCCGCGCCGCCGGACTTTCATTCAGCTATCCCGTCATTTTGGAAACGAGCAAGGCTGTTCGCTGCGAAAACACCTTTGACCTGGTGCTGGCTCACAAGTTATGTGCGGAAAGCGTCGCAGTAGTCACCAACAGCTTTTATCTTGAAGGCCCCGAGCGTGTCTTTGTCGTGTCCGGGCCGAACAACGGCGGCAAGACCACATTTGCGAGAACGTTCGGCCAACTCCATTTTCTGGGGCGTTTGGGCTGCATGGTGCCGGGACAGGAGGCGCGGCTCTTTCTTTACGATCAGCTCTTTGCACACTTCGAGCGCGAGGAAAATACCCATGATCTGCGGGGAAAGCTACAGGACGATCTGATTCGGATGCACGACATTCTTCAGGCCGCGACTTCGAAAAGCATCATTCTGATGAATGAAATCTTCAGCTCGACAACGCTTGCAGACGCACTGTTTCTTTGTCGCCGGATCATCGGCGAGATCATGAACCGTGATGCGTTGTGCGTGTGCGTGACCTTTATCGAGGAGCTTGCGCGACTGGGGACGCAAACCGTGAGCATGGTGAGCGAAATGAACCCCGACAATCCGTCGATGCGCACCTTCCGGGTCCGCAGACGTCCCGCCGACGGCCGCGCATACGCGGTTTCCGTTGCCGAGCAATACGGTCTGACTTATGAACGCATCAAGGAGCGCGTCATATCATGAAAGTTTATTTGCTCTATGAGGGAAGCGATTTTCCGTGGCGTCGCGACGAGTTCTGGAACGAGAAAACGCTGAGCCAGGACCTGGAATTACCGACGATCTACAACGCGATGGCGGCAGGCGACGAATACCTTTACGACATCGTGAGTCAGGTCGTGCCTTTGAGTCTGGTCGATGTCGAGGACATACTTTACCGGCAAGCGGTTCTCAAGGACTGTATCGCACATGAGCCGGTCGTCAGGCAGTTATACGACATCGCGGTTGAGGCTCTGGTCGTGGAGAAAAAGGGTTTTTACTGGGGACTGACGGCTTCGCCAACCAGCGTATTGCACAGCGCACGGGATCTGGTTCACGCGTTTCTAGACTTACTGGCAAAGTTGCGCCGCATTGCAGACGACAACATCGGACAATTTCAGTCCGCGGGATTCCGACGGTTCTTCGGCATGATACAGGGGGAGCTAACCGACGACTATTTCGTGACCATCGCGCAATGTTTGAAGGACCTGAAGTTCAACGACGGCGAACTGATGAGCGCCAGACTTGGACAGGGAATGAAAGGCGAGCATTATGTCCTGCGCAAACCCCACGAGAAAGATCCCAATTTTTTCAAACGGCTGTTTGCGAAAGGACCGCCGTCCCGAACATTTCATATTCCAGATCGCGACGAAAATGGCGCTCGCGCGCTCGGCGAACTTGAGGCTCGCGCGATCAATCAGGTGGCGAGCGCACTTGCGCAATCCGCCGATCACATCAAGAGTTTTTTTTTCATGCTGCGGGCGGAGCTTGGTTTTTATACGGGATGTCTGAATATGCGCGACGCGCTTCAGCGCCGTGGCATGTCGGTGTGCTTTCCTTTGCCGAGCCCCGTTGGCGAACGGAAGTGCCGATATCGGCAACTTTACGACGTCAGTCTTGCGTTGCGGCTGGAGCAGCCGCCGGTGTCAAACGATGCGGATGCGAACGGCAGCGATCTTATCGTGGTGACAGGCGCGAACCAGGGAGGGAAGTCGACGTTCCTGCGCAGTATCGGCATTGCCCAGATAATGCTTCAGGCCGGCATCTTCGTCGGCGCCACCGAATTTGAGGCTAACGTCGCGAAGGCCATCTTCACGCATTACAAGCGCGAGGAAGACGCGAGTATGCAAGGCGGAAAGTTCGACGAGGAACTCCGGCGCATGAGTGAGATAGTCGATCATATGGTCGAGAACGGACTGTTCCTCTCGAACGAATCGTTTGCGTCGACTAATGAGCGTGAAGGGTCTCAGGTCGGGCGGCAGATCGTGGATGCTTTGCTAGACCGCCACGTCAAGGTGGTGCTTGTGACGCACCTCTTTACGCTTGCCAGGGCGCTCCATGAAGAGGATCGCCGCGCAAAATTTTTCTTGCGCGCGCAGCGGCAGGACGACGGAACCCGAACGTTCAGACTTCTGGAGGGGGAGCCGTTGCAGACCAGTTTCGGCGAGGATTTGTACAGACAGATTTTCACCGATTCGCGGTTCGCAGAGAATTCCGGGTCTTTGGAAAATCATGAACTGCCTCAAGTCGATGGGGCATGAGGTTGCTAGACGGGCAAAGCGACGCCGCGCTCATCAGGTGCAAGCTCGCACGTTTCGTAAGTGACTGCGCTTGCGGTGGCGAGTGGGAATCGCACGTGCTACACTGAAAACAGGAGATGGCATTCCTCCTTGTTCAAACCGCCGGCATTTGCCCGGCTAATGATGCCTACGGTTCCTGGGTTCAGGAGGTCGTAGGCATTCTCAAGGCATCCTCGGCATCCTGCCACCCAGATTTGATCAATCTACGAATCTGGTTTTTCATGCGACTAGGTCTTTTTCAACACCGTGGCGGGTGTGGCGCAGTTGCGCGCCTGCATTATCCGTCGAGGTTTGCCCACAGGGCGGTTTGCTCCGCAAAACGGAGGCCCCAATGAAGGGAAGCCAACTTACGCTCTATGCGGCAAATCAGAGTCATCGCGTCGAGCACATGACCGTGGTCGACTGGCTGATTGAGGAAGCCGGGCGAGCCGGTATTGTGGGTGCGACGGTTGTCGAGATATCGGAAGGCGTGGATGCGAGGGGCAAGCTTCACGCCGCGCGCTTTTTCGAATTGGCCGACCAGCCCGTCGCGGTGACGTTGATTGCCGATGACGCAAAAATCGACGCACTGCTTGGGCGGTTGCAACCAGGAGGCGTTCGTCTGTTTTATACGCGCGCACCTATCGAATTCGACACGCTTGGAACACTGGGAGAAGCCTGATGGATTTCAACGCAATTCCCGTCGGCGACGATGTCCCGCTGGAAGTCAACGCCATCATCGAAATTCCGGCGCAGAGCGAGCCGGTGAAATATGAGGCGGATAAACAGCTTGGGCTTCTGCGCGTCGACCGCATTATGAGCGCCGGAATGCGCTATCCCGCGAACTACGGATTCATTCCCGGAACGCTCGCACGGGACGGCGACCCGCTGGACATTATCGTGATCGCGCCGTTTCCGCTGGAACGGCTATCGTTGATCGCCTGTCGCCCGGTTGGACTGATGAACATGACCGACCAGGCCGGCCCTGACGAAAAAATCATTGCCGTGCCGGTCGACGGCGTGTGTCCCTCCACGCGCGGCGTGACCGAACTCGAGCATGTGGGAGATTACACACTCAACCAGATCCAGTTTTTCTTCGAAAATTACAAGAAGCTCGAACCCGGAAAATGGGTGCGTTTCGAAGGATGGGCCGATATCGATGCGGCCTATCAAGCGATTCGCAATGCGGCTTCGGCGTTTCGTGAGACACATGTCTGAATACGCATGTCCTGAGTCGCCGGTGGCCAGCCTTCTTGCTGCATGACGCTGGCCATCGCCGACCAATGACGAAGATAACGGGAGTTGCGATGAGTCGTGCAGTCATAGACCGGGTGTGCGCAGACGAAATCCTGGATTCGCGAGGCAACCCGACAGTCGAGGTGTCGGTCTCGTTGTCGAACGGTGTGACGGCGAGTGCGTCGGTGCCCTCGGGGGCTTCGACGGGGGAATTTGAAGCTGTGGAGTTGCGGGACAAAAATCCCGAACGGTACGGCGGAAAAGGCGTGCTGACCGCCGTTCAGCACGTCAATGAGGAAATCGCTCGGGCGCTCGTCGGCATGCGGGCTGACGAACAGCGAGCCATCGACGCAACGCTGATCGAGGCGGACGGGTCGGAGTCGAAGAAGGTCCTGGGCGCCAATGCGATTCTCGGTGCATCCCTCGCGTGCGCGAAGGCCGGCGCGATGGAGAGCGGGTTGCCGCTGTTTCGTTATCTCGGCGGGGCCAACTCGCATGTCTTGCCCGTGCCGATGTTCAATGTGCTCAACGGCGGCAAGCATGCGCATCAAGGCCCCGATATTCAGGAGTTCAAACTGGTTCCGTTTGGCGCACCGACGTTTCGTGAGGCGTTGCGATACGGCGCGGAAACGTATCACGCCCTCGGCGCGGTGCTGGCCGACGCCGGGCTGTCCACCAACGTGGGAGACGAGGGGGGCTATGTGCCGCAATTGCCCTCGAACGTCGCCGCGCTCGAACTCATTTTGCGGGCCATCGAGCGGGCGGGCTATCGGCCGGGAGAGGACATCGCAATTGGAATCGATCCGGCCGCCAGTTCGTTTTACGTCGATGGTCGTTATCGCCTCACGCGCGACCAACGGATATTGACATCGAGTGAAATGATTGATTTTTGGGCCGACTGGGTAACGCGGTTCCCGCTCGTGTCGCTGGAAGATCCACTGGCGGATAACGACTGGGCAGGGTTTTCGGCATTGACGCGAGAACTGGGAGAGCGCGTACAGGTAGTCGGTGACGACCTGTTCGTGACCAACAGCAAGTTCCTGCAACGAGGCATCGACGAGCATTGCTGCAACAGCATCCTCATCAAGCTCAACCAGATAGGAACCGTGACGGAGACGCTCGACACGGCGCAGCTTGCATTTTCCGCCGGCTATACGTGCCTGGTCTCGCATCGTTCAGGGGAAACCGGCGACACCAGCATTGCCGATCTGGCCGTTGCTTTGGGCTGCGGCCAGATCAAGGCCGGTGCGCCCGCACGCGGCGAACGCGTCGCCAAGTACAACCGGCTGCTCGCGATCGAGAGAATGCTAGGCGACGATGCCCGCTTTGCAGGACGTGGCGCTTTTCGTCAGCTCGACCGCCGCTAGCGAACCGAAAACGGAAAATAGGGGATGCACGTATAACAGGCGAAGCGGCATTGGATTCGCATGACAATTCCGTTGGGCGCAAAGGCCGCTTGCGCGGGCGCGATGCTCTTATGCGCGTACGTCGCTGCATCGCAGCAAGAGATTTCGCTGCTTTCGTACACTAGAATGAATGAGTCGTTTGCGGCTTCCGAAGCGATCTTCGTCGACGGCGGCCACCGTTGTTTGGAGGAGGCAGATATGGACGGTTATCAGCTTACTTTCTACACCGAACAGAATCGCCGCCACGGTCATCACACGGTTACGGAATGGCTGCTGCATGAAGCGAGGCAACTGGGCATTCATGGGGCAACGGTCATCAACTGTGCGGAGGGCACGGGACATGCGGGAACGCATCACGCCGCGCACATGCTCCGGCTGCTCGATCAACCGGTTCAGATCATTCTCGCTGTCACGCAGGACGAAGCCGAGCGAATGCTCAGTGCCGTGAAATCCGCGCACGTACACGTTTTTTATACGCGCTCGCCCGTGGAATTCGGTTTGATCGGCGACGACGGGCATGGCGATGCGCGGAAGCATTTCTCTCTCTTTCACCCGCGGACGCACTAGCAGAGATTTGCGGGCTTGCATGTGGTGGGAGGTTTCCTATACTCCAGCCACAAGCACGTGGAGATGGCATTCTCCCTTAACCGTCGCGCGAGGCTTGCGCGTCTGATGATGCCTGCCAGACCCCGGGAGCCGGGGCCGGCAGGCATTTGGCCGGCTCGCGTTCATGAGCATCCCGGGCACTTCGATGCCTGAAAAATACGAAGAATATGGGATGCAAGCGCACATCGTCATGGCCGTTTTCCGTCTGGCTTGATTGCCTTCGCGTTGCGTCGGTTCGGCGCGATGCGCGTCGTTGCGCTTATGGCGTGTCTCAGTGCGTCGTTCGAGACGAACGAGCGCAGCAAGGAGGCTTGCCATGACGGCGCGCGCCATCCTTCTCCAGATTGCTCAGGTTCTCACCGTTCTCGTTCTTTCCCCGCTTCTTCAGGGCGCGATCCTGCAATGGGAGGAGCGAATCCGGCGCGGTCGCGGGCCCGGCATCTTTCAGCCTTACCGCGATCTGCGCAAGCTGTTTTGCAAACAGCTCGTGGTGCCGGAAACCGCCTCGTGGATTTATTGGTGCGCGCCCGTCGTGGCGTTCACCTGCATGATGACCGTGCCGATCCTGATACCTGTCCTCACCGACTTTCCGCTCCCGCTCTCGGATATGGGCGACATTCTGGGCGGCGGTCTCATTCTGACCCTGGGCTCGTTCGCCATTGTTCTTGCGGGCCTGGATTCGGGAAGCGCCTATGGCGGGATCGGTTCGAGCCGCGCGGTGATGCTCGGCATCCTGGCCGAGCCGACGCTGATTCTCGTGCTGGTCGGCATCACTTTGCTGGCGAAGGCCATGCTGCCGTTTGTCGTCAACCATTTGCTCGTGCAGCAGCCTTCGGTCTACTGGAGTCCGGCTCATCTCTTTCTCGTGTTCGCGTTTTTCGTATTGCTGCTAGTGGAAACGGACCGCCTGCCGATTCATTCCAGCACGCACATCGAGGTCTACATGATCGAGGAGGCCCGTATTCTCGAGTACTCCGGCCCGCTGCTCGGTCTGCTGAAGTGGGCGTCGATGATGAAGCAGTTCATTCTTTTCACGATCTTCTGCAATGTGCTCACGCTGCCGTGGGGGCTCTCGAAGAACGGAACCGTCCTTGGCGCGCTGGGTGCGGCGGCGGGCCTCATTGCGCGCATGCTGGTCGTGGCGCTCGTGGTCGTACTGGTTGAAACGTCGCAGTCGCGCCTGCGCTTTTTCCGTTACCAGGAGCCGCTGGCCGCATCGTTCATGCTCGCGGTCCTGGCCATTGCCGCAAACCAGTTACGGTGAAACGATGCTGCTCGCCCACCTGAGTCCGCTTGCCGCCTCGCTATTCAGCCTGCTTGCCATCGGTAGCCTGCTGCTGGCGTTTGTGATGCTGGGGTCGCGATGGCTCAAGGACTATCTGATCGCGTTCATGGCGGAGTCGTGGTTGATCGCCATTCTCTCCGCGGCCGTGGGTTACTACGGGAACTACCACGAGTTGTATTTCGTCGCGGCGCTCACCGCGCTTTTTCGCGGTCTCGTGCTTCCTTATCTCATCTGGCGCATCATCGCCCGTCTTTCTGTCGAACGCGAATTGCATGTCACCTTGCAGCCGAGTTCCTGCCTCGTGCTGGGCGCATTCCTGGTGCTGTTCGCGTTCGTGGTGTCGAATCATCTTGGCGGTTCGCTGGGCCTTGGCGGCACGGTGGTCGTCCTGGCGCTGACGGTCATGCTGTCGATGAAGCTGATCGGGTTCCTGATGCTCGCGGTGCGCCAGGAAGCCATCAGTCAGGTGCTCGGTTTGCTCGTGCTCGAAAACGGCATCTTTCTCGGCTCGCAGATCCTGGTTCCGGGAATGCCCCTGTTGATCGAGCTTGTGCTGCTGTTCGATCTGCTCGTGATCGTGGTGAGCTTCGGCGTGCTTGTTCGCTATCTGGTTGCGCACGTGGGGAGCACGAGCAGCCGCGAGCTTCGGCGGCTGGTGGGGTGATCGTGATCGAATTGTCACTCGCCCTCGTCGTGATCGCGCCGCTATTGTCGGCGGTGCTGGCCGGCGCGAGCCAGAACTGCCGGGTGGCGGAGTTCGGGAATCTGGCGGCCTCCGCTGTGTGTTTTGCGGCCTCGCTATGGCTGGTCGTGCATGTGGAGGACTCCGCAACCTACCTCGGCGACTATGTACTCTTCGACGCCCTCGGCGCATGGACACTGGTTTGCACGTGTACGGTCTACCTGCTTGCGTCGATTTATGCCGTGGGATATATGCGGCTGCTGCGCGAGGAAGAGGCGCGGCTGCCCGGTTTCTACGCGCTTTTCTCGCTGTTCGCGGCCACCATGATCAGCGGACCGCTCATGAACAACATCGGCGTTTACTGGATCGCCATCGAACTGACGACCCTGGTCAGCACGTTTCTGGTCGGGTTCGAGCGCGGCAGGGAATCGATCGAGGCGGCGTGGAAATACATCATCGTCGTGTCGGCCGGAATCAGCCTCGCGCTTCTTGGCACCGTGCTTTTCTATTGGGCCGGAAGCCTCGTGCTCGGCCCCACTTACGCCATGACGTGGGAGACGTTGCGTCATGCGGCGCCGCGCATGAACCCGGCGCTCACGCAGATGGCCTTCCTGCTGGTGCTCGTGGGTTACGGGACCAAGGCGGGTCTTGCGCCGATGCACACCTGGCTGCCCGACGCCCACAGCGAAGGCCCGGCGCCGGTATCGGCCATGCTGTCCGGCGCGCTGCTGAACACCGCGATGCTTGGCGTCGCGCGCTTTTTGACCGTCATGGACGCGGCAAGCGGGTCTCGCCTGCCGCGCACGGTGCTCGTTGCGTTCGGCGCGTTCTCGCTGCTGGTGGCCGCGCTTTTTATCGTGCGGCAGCAGGGCATCAAGCGGCTCATGGCGTATTCCAGCGTCGAGCATATGGGCGTGCTCGCATTGGGCATCGGCTTTGGCGGCCCGCTTGCGATCGCCGCGGTGCTCTATCACATGCTCAATCATTCGCTGAACAAGTCGCTGATGTTCTTCGGCTCGGGCAATGTCATGCGGGCGTACGGGACCAAGGATATCGGCGCGATCCGGGGCGTCTGGGGCCGCTTTCCCGTGACGGGAAGCTTGTGGATGGCGGGCGCGGTCGCGATCACGGGCGCGCCCCCTTTCGGACTTTTTCTCAGTGAGTTGGCGCTCATGCGCGCGGGCTTCGCGACGCCGAACGCATGGGCGGTCATCGTATTGCTGGCCTTGCTGATCGTGATCTTTATCGGCTTTCTGAATCATTTCCGCAGCATGTACTTCGGCGCACCGGGCGACGCGGCGTGCGCGCCGGCGGGGAAATCCGTCGACATCAGCACGTGGATGACGATGCCGATGTGGCTGGCAATCCTGCCGGTGTTCGTCCTTGGCGTCTGGTGGCCGCAGGGGCTATGGCATTTCTTCGAAGGCGTCGCCGCGGATCTGAGCGGAGGGGCGCGATGAATCGCTGCGTCTGCGCGTCGATCACGGCGAACGAACTGCCCGCGCGCGCCGAGCGGCTGGTGGCCGAAGGCGGCCGGTTTCAGGGCGCCTATGCATGGTTTCCTCATGGCGAAGCGGCCGAGGTTCGCTATGTTTTCACCTTGCCGAACGAGCAGAAGTTCAACGTCTGGCGCGTTGCGGCAGGCGGTTTGCCCTTGCCCAGTCTCGCCGCGATCAGCCCGTTGCTGGGCTGGCACGAGCGCGAAATCATGGAAATGAGCGGCGTGGAATTTTCCGGGCATCCCGAGCCGGAACGGCTGGTGACGGCGTTTCTGCCGCACGCGGACAGAGGGCCGCTCGAACCCGATACGGCGCGCGGGCAGAGCGCGGCGGCGCGCTTGCCGGCGCCCTCGCTTCCGGCCGTGTCCGGCAAGCATGTGCAGTTGCTGCCATTCGGTCCGGTTCGCGCCGACGTGCTCGAATCGGCGCAATTCATTTTCTATTATCTGGGAGAGGGGATTCTTCATTACCACCCGAATCTGTTCCTCAAGCACCGTGGCATGGAAAAGCAGTTTGAAGGTAGCGACGTCGGCGCAGCGACGTTGCTCGCCGAACGCGTTGCGGGGATCGACAGCGTGGCGCATGCCATTGCCTATGCTCAGGCGATAGAAGATGCGGCGGATTGCGAGGTGCCCGCGCGCGCACTGTGGCTGCGCGTGATGGCCGCGGAGCTCGAGCGCATTTACAACCATCTTCACTATCTGGGTCATCTCTGTCACACCACCACCTTGAAGGTGGGAGAAGCGCAGGGAATGTTACTCGAGGAGCGGGCCAAGCAGCTCAACGGCCGGGTCGGCGGGAGCCGCTTCTTGCGCGGTCTCGTGTGGCCCGGCGGGGTGCGGCGAGCGCTGGATCTCCGTGCGCTCGAGGTTGGGCTGGCCGGATTGAAACCGCAGATCGAACAGTACATCGGCTTGATCGAGCGGACGACCAGTCATCTCGATCGCCTGATTTCCACGGCGCCGTTGAGTCAAAAACTGGCCTTCGATCAGGGGGCGACCGGCCCTATCGAGCGCGCATCGGGTGTGGATCGCGATTTGCGGCGCGATCATCCGTATGCCGCCTATGCGGCGCTTCCGCCTCAGGTTGCCGTGGCGGAGGCGGGCGATGCCGCCGCCCGCATGCAGGTTCGCATCGCCGAATTGCGCGCGAGCATGGCGCTGCTGGAGGCCGCGGCCGAAGCCGGCGTGCCCGACGGTCCGTTATCCGTGCCGTGCGCGCCGCGAGCGCATGGCGAGGGGATGGGCTGGGCCGAATCGGCGCGCGGGACGACGCTCTACGCGGTTCATGTCGATGCGGCGGGAAGGCTCGCGCGCGTGAAAATCAAGTCGCCGTCGTTCGCCAACTGGCGCGTGTTTCCGTCGACCGTACACGATAGCAACATGATGGATTACGCCATCAACGAGGCCAGTTTCGGCTTGACGATATCGGGCTGCGCCCGTTAGCCGGACACACGTGCAGAGGAAAACACCCATGTCGCTCTGGACCTGGTTTGGACTCAAGGAAGGCAGCGCCAGCACGTCCTGGCCGTTGAACGGCGACGACGACGGGCAAGCGGGCGTGCTCGGCATGCCGCGCTACGATCCCGCGAAATGCCGTCCGCAATGTAGCGAGTGCGCCGACGTCTGCGTGACGCATGCGATCCGCTTCGACGCACGCGCCGGCGAGGCCGCGCCGCCCGAAGTGGACTGGGGGCGCTGCATCGTATGTCAGCGCTGCGTGGAAGCCTGTCCCACGGGCGCCTTTAGCGAGTCGGCCGACTGGGCGCTTGGCGTGGGCGACAGACTCGATCTCCACTGTAACGCGCGAAAGAGCGAGCATGCCGCGAGCGCAAAGGGGGAGCGCGTGCATCGCGCTTTCGGGCGCAGCTTGCACGTACGGCACGTGGACGCCGGATCGTGCAACGGTTGCGAGTCCGAACTCCAGGCCTTGAATAATCCGTTCTACAACCTGCATCGCCTTGGCATTTTCTTCACGCCGTCGCCGCGCTTCGCCGACGTGCTTCTCGTGACCGGGCCAGTCACGAAAGCGATGCAAGGCCCGCTTCTCGAAACGTGGGAAGCCATGCCCGAGCCGCGATGGGTTATCGCAACGGGAACCTGCGCGGTCTCGGGCGGCGTGTCGGGCGGCAATTACGCGTGCGGAACGGGCCTGGACGGCGTGGTGCCCGTCGACATCTATCTGCCGGGTTGCCCGCCCAATCCGGCGGCGCTCATTCACGCGCTGCTGATGATCGTGGGCCGGGCCGAACAGCGCATGAGGGGAGGCCGGATTGAACGCTAACCCGCTATTTGCATGCGCCGCCGGCGCGTGGGGCGTTGCGGCGTTGCTGTCGCCTTGGCGCCCGGTGCGGAAGCTGGTCCGTGCGTTGCTGGCAATGGGTTGCCTGCTTGGCGTGCTCGCCTGCCTCGTCGCGCTTCCGTTCGGGACCGGGCGCGTGCTGGCGGGCATCTCCCTCGCGTCGGAACCGGTCGCTTTCGCGATCGAGCCGTCCGGTTTGTGGTTGCTCGGCTTCGGCCTCGTGCCCGCGTTCTTCGCCTGCGGGCTGGGGTCGCCGCTCGCGGGCCGGTCGGGCCGTTGGTATGCGGGCGCCGCCTTGAGCCTGCTCGGCGCGCTTGGCGTCACGGGTTTGCAGGACGGAGCCGCCATGCTGGTCGCGTGGGAAGTGATGAGTTTGGGCGGGGCGTTAATGCTCGCGGGCGAACACGCGCAAGCGAGCGAGGCCAGGCCGGTGTTGTTGATGCTCGCGCTTCTGGAGGTGGGAGCGGTGGCGCTCGTGTTCGCGGTCCTCTTGCTCGACCATGCAGCAGGCGGAACGGCGTTCGGACGCTTCCCCGCGGGCGTGGCCGCGTCCGGCGAGGTCGTGGCCTGGCTGGCCGGGCTCGCGCTGCTAGTGGGGTTTGGGGCGAAGCTCGGCATGTTGCCGTTTTATGAGTGGTTTCCGCGAGCGTATTCGAGCGGCAGCGGCGCGACGGGCGCGCTGTTTTCCGGGGTCGTGCTCAACGCGGCCTATTTCGCTTTGAGCCGGGGCTGGAACAGTTGGCTCGGCGCCGGCAGTCACGACACGACGGCTTTTGGCCTTGGCGTGATCGCCATTGCACTCGGCGTCGTCAGTGCGATTCTCGCGGTGCTGTTCGCTTTTCAGCAGGACGATTGGCGAGCACTGCTAAGTTATTCGTCGGCGGAAAACGCTTCTATTGCCATCGTCATGCTGGGCGTGACACAGGTGTTTCGCGCCGACCATCTTGCGGATCTCGCGGGGCTGGCGTGGACGGTGGCGCTCCTCCACCTCGCGGGACACGCGCTCGCGAAAGGCGCGCTCTTTCTGACCGCCGATGGGGTGTTCGCGGCATCGGGCCATTACGACATCGTCCAGCGTGGATGGCTCAATCGCAGCGGCTTCCTGCTCGGGCTGGGCGCCGTTTTTTCGGTGATGAGTCTTGCTTCGGTTCCACCGCAAGCGGGCTTCGTCAGCGAATGGTATGTGTTCCAGTCCGTCTTTCAGGGCTTTCATCTGTCGTCGTTCGTGGGCCGACTGGTGCTCGTGCTGGCTGGCGCGGGACTCGCGCTCGCGGCCGCTGTCGCGCTCGCGACGTTCGTCAAGCTCTTTGGACTGGGATTGCTCGGATTGCCCGACGACGACCTCGGCCTTTCCGTACCACGAGCCTACGCGTTGCCGGTCGGCATGCTGGGACTCTGCGTGCTTGCGGTGGCGGTAGGCGCACCGCTTTGGCTCGACGCGCTCGCGGCGGACGCCCAGCGGTTGTTCAACGCAAATAGCCCGCAGGCGATGGTCTCCGGTTGGCGACTTGTCCCTTTAACCGACAAATTCGCGTTTATTTCTCCTTCGAAACTCGTCATCGTCATGCCGCTGCTCGCCATCGTGCCGCTGGTGCTTCTGCGGCTGACGAAACGGCGCGCGGTCAGGCGCGTCCCCGTCTGGTTTGGCGGCATGACGGCGAATCCCCGCGAAGCGATGACCACGGCGCTGACTTTCTCGAACGCGATGCGCACGTTCTACAGCTTCGTGTATCAGCCGACCATGAGTACGACGCGGGAACACGAGCAACGCGAATACTTCATCAAACGGCTGGTGTTTTCCTCTGGCGTGACCGACCTGTTCGAGCGGCATCTGTTCGCCCCGGCCGTGCGCACCGTGGTGTTTCTCGCCGACAAGCTTCGCGTCTTGCAGTCGGGGAATCTGAACTTTTATCTCGCGTTGATAGGAGGCTTATTGATCGCCATTCTCTTGCTCACGCTTTTTTAGCGTCGCCGCCTGGTTTGCCGGCGCCACGGCCGACGAACGAATGCGGCGGATGACGACGATGCGCCTGCTTGCGCGCGCAGGTGCGGGGCGGCGTTCGTATTCTTTCCGCGACAAATGGGTTGTGGATGGGCCGGTTTGTCCCGTAAAATCGCACGGCTTTTCGGAGATGGCATGCCTCCCGTAACCGCCGCGCACTGTTAGCGGCTGATGATGCCTACGAGTTCCTGGGTGAAGGAGGTCGTAGGTCGTCTGCGGTATGCCCCCGTCGCCCAGGTTTGACACCGTTTCAAACCTGGAAAACATGAAAAACCTGAAGTCCCTCGAGCAGTTGGCCATGTTGCCGTACATGGCGCGCTGGCTGCTTCTGTCCTGCATCCTCGGTGCGCTTGCCGGCACCGCCTCCGCTGTCTTTCTCTACGCGCTCGACCGCGCCACCGATATCCGCGTCGATAACCCGTGGCTGCTGTGGCTATTGCCGCTTGCCGGGTTCGCGATGAGATGGGTTTACCATCGCGTGGGTCAGTCGGTCGAAGGCGGAAACAACCTGTTGATCGACGAGGTTCACGACCCGCAAAAGATCGTGCCCAAGCGCATGGCGCCTCTCGTCCTTATCGCCACCGTCGTTACGCACCTCTTTGGCGGTTCCGCCGGACGCGAAGGCACGGCGGTCCAGATGGGCGGTGCGCTGGCCGACCAGGTCACCGCGCTCTTTGGCCTGAACCGCGACGAACGTCGCATTCTGTTGATGGGCGGGATCGCCGCCGGATTTTCGTCGGTGTTCGGCACGCCGCTGGCCGGGGCGATTTTCGGCCTCGAAGTGCTGGCTATCGGCCGTCTTCGCTACGACGCGTTGCTGGCCTGCATTGCCTCGTCAGTCGTTGCGGACCAGGTATGCCGCGTTTGGGGCATTCACCATACCGTCTACAGCATTCCATTCATTCCGCCGATCACGGCGCTCGGTTTGGGTTCCGTCATCGTTGCGGGTATCGCGTTCGGCATCGTCGGCATGCTGTTCGCCGATACCACGCACGCACTCGCGGCGTTCATCAAGCGCAAGATCACCTATGCGCCGGCGAGACCGTTGGTCGGCGGCGCCATCGTGGCCGTCGCGGGCGTCGCGCTGAGCGTTCCCCAGTTTCTCGGGCTCGGCATTCCCACCATCGTGCAAGCCTTCCACGACCCGCTGCCGGTCTACGACTTCGCCGGCAAGTTTGCCTTCACGGCGGTCACGCTGGCATCCGGCTTCAAGGGCGGCGAGGTCACGCCGCTGTTCTACATCGGCGCGACGCTGGGCAACGCCCTGGGGCATGTGCTCGCGCTGCCGATGCCGGTTCTGGCCGGTCTCGGCTTCGTCGCCGTGTTCGCGGGAGCGGCCAACACGCCTATCGCATCGACCATCATGGCGATCGAATTGTTCGGATCGGACATTGCGGTCTATGCATGCCTTGCCTGCGTCGTGGCGTATCTCTTCTCCGGCCATACGGGCATTTACCGGGCGCAGCGCGTCGGCCACGCCAAGCATCCGCTGCTTCCGGCAGGCATGCGGCTTTCCGAAATTCCCGCGCTTCGTCGCGCGCGCCGTGCTGCCGCCGTCGCGCCTCGTCAGTCCTGAGTCCGAACACCGAATACGCCGAGTACACCGAATACGCACCTACTTGCAAATACCATGTCCAACCTGATTTCACTTCGCCTGTATTTTCATCATTCCGAGCGCGCGCATGCGCACCCGTCGAAACGCCTCTGGCATCGTCTGACGCGCCCGAGCCTTGCACGTCACCTGCTGGATCATGCCAAGCGCGCGGGCATCGAACAGGCGCTGCTGCATCGCGTGCATGCGGGCTACCTGAACGGCGACCGGCTACACCACGAGCACGTCGAGGCGGCGCATCATCGCTTTCCGCATTGCATCGAACTGATCGATCTGGAGAGCAAGGTGCGCGAGTTTTGGGGCACGCACGGCAAAGGTCTGAAAAACGTCCGGGCCGTGTTTCTTCCCTGCGAGGGCGCGTTCGTCGAGCCATGAACGATTGAGTGCTCGCGGACGCGGAGGAAACGCCACATGACCGGGGAACCAAACTAGAACGCGTGACGGGCCGTTTGCTGTTTTCGGCCCCTGCGCTGCTTGCTAGTGAAATTCCGGCGCGCGTGTTCGCGGGTCATCGAAGCGCGCGAAGCTACGCGAATGCGGCACGTGATACCGCGGCGACAGTCGCAAATCCAAGGATGGTCATGACAATGGAGGCGGAAAGATGAATTGCCACTTCTCCCATTGCCCAGCCGAACTTGCCTTGCTGGAGGTCGCTCACAACTTCCGCAGAAAATGTCGAAAAGGTGGACAGGCCGCCCATTAGTCCCGTGGTGACGAACAAACGCCACTCCGGCGGGATTTGTGGCAGGCGAGCAAAAAAGGCAATGGCGGCGCCGATGATGTAGCCCGCAATCACGTTGGCTGCCAGCGTACCGAGCGGGAGGTCGGGATACAGCCCGTTAAGACGAATGCCGAGAAACCAGCGAAACAACGAGCCCAAAGCTCCGCCGACAGCTACCGCGATAACCGATTGATACATATCCGATGCCCCATTCTAATTGGACCTCGACGACGGTCACACCGTGACGGTCGTCTGGCGGGTTGTAGGCATCATCGGCTCGACGAGAGCGGTTAAAGGAGAATGCCATCTCCTGAATAAATTTTAGCATGACGCACCGCAGCGTCAAGCCGAATGGCCTTGGGATACGACGGCTCATGCTGCGAAAAAACAGTGAGTTCCGGTTATAAAAACGGACGCCATCTGGACTACTGTAAGCTTAAATACAGAGAGAATTTCCCGCGATACCCGCGATCGCACGGTGAAAACTCAACGAGAAATCCCAAGGTGAGGACTTGCTGATCCCAAAGCAGAGCAGTATGCTTGGAAGCAGGAGATGGCATTCTCCTTAACTGCCGGTCGCATCGGCTGATGATGCCTACTGTTTGTCCACGTACATCCTCGTTATGTACCGAACTTGACACGACAAAAGTAGGATCATCATGAAATCTTGTCTTCGTTTTTGCTCCCGTCTCTTGCTGCGATTCGCAGCATCTTTCTTCGTTCCTCTCGCGCCGCTGGACGTGCGTTGTCGCTTCATGCGAATGTCTCCGGCTCCAGTCCGGCGAGGGCAAGTCGCCCGGCGCGTCTGCGCCCACGGTTTTCATCGACGTTGATCGAAGCGGCTTCGTCAGGAAGCACGACGACAATCAATTCGTGCAATTGTTGCCGTGCATGAGTCAGAAAATTGAGCATTGGAGAAGAAATTATGCTGCTCGAATTCAATGAGCGTCAGTGTCCAGACGTGCCTGATCATGTATCAAGGCAGATACCGGAAGACAGGCAGAAAATTAATGGGGATAGGATCGTTTCGTCGGTTCGTACGATCGAAACGACGGACACTGTTGCGCGCGAAAATTCACTCGATCTGCTGCAACAGGCGTTGCGCAAACTCGGCCATGTAAGTGTTTTTGCGTTTGCTTCGGGCGAGTTCATGGTTGTCGGACCCGGTGGCGAACGTGTACGGGGAACATCGCTTGTGGCTGCAATGCAGGAGATGCTCCGCTGCCTTGGATTTAACGAAATCGGCAGAGACGAGTTTGACTGATTTCAATTAAAAGCGGAGAAACTGCTGGCGGAAGCTTTACGAGCAGTGCCTTTCTACGAATTCACGGCTTCAGAAAAATTAGTCACGCATAACACCTGGAAAGATAACCGCGCTTTTGCGGCAGATTCGCCAACTCTAAGCCGAACCCGGCGGCGCGCTGTTCGACCGCGGCCGCCGCTGCCACCGGCCTCACCGAATACGGCCGCGTGTCTATCGAGCACGAGCACAAGGCGCTGCAAAGCGCGCCACGCGCTTTGCAGCGCCGTGCATAACGTAAGTCGAAATGCGTAGTTATCGCGCCGCGCTCGCATTCCTATACTTTTCTGCCCGGCGGCTTCAAGCCGCGCATAGTGCAAAGGAAAGAGAATGGCCGCCACCGAAACCCCTGCTTCATCGTCCGCGCAGTTTGCGCAGCAGTCTGCCCGGCACGCGGGCGGGCATCCCGCGCAGCAGGCGCTCGCGGCGTTGCCGGAGCTGGCGCGGACCATCGCGGAAGGCGCCGCGTCGCGCGAGGTGCGCCGTGAATTGCCGTTCGACGCGGCCGCGCGCTTTCGCGAGTCGGGGCTTGGGCGGCTGCGCCTGCCGATCGAATGGGGCGGCCTTGGCGGTTCGCTCGAAGACGTATTCGAGTTGATCGCCACGCTCGGCGCGGCGGAAAGCAATCTCGCGCATGCGCTGCGCCTGCATTTCGATCAGACCGAGGTGCTGCTGCTCGCGCCGCGCACGCCGTTCAACGACGTGCAGATCCGGCGCGTGGCCGAAGGCGCGATTTTCGGCGGCGCGTCCACGGAAGTGGGCACCGCGCGGCCCGGCGAAATCACGGTGCAGTTGCGCCGCGACGGCGAGCATTACCGGCTCGACGGCCGCAAATACTATGCAACGGGCACGGCATTTTCCGACTACGCGCGCCTGAACGTGCAGGACGACGCGGGCCTTCCCGTGATCGCCATCGTGCCGGTGCAGCGCGAAGGATTTCGCGTGCTCGACGACTGGGACGGCATGGGGCAGCGCATGACCGCGAGCGGCGGCCTCGTGTTCGAGAACCTGCTCGTGCGCGCCGACGAAGTGGCGCCGCGCGTGCTCGGCTCGCTCGTCGGACGCCATACAGGCGCGCTGCGGCAATTGCATCTCGTGGCGGTGGCGGCGGGCATCGTCCGCAATATCGTTAGCGATGCGAAGCATTACGTAATCAATCACGGCCGTCCGGTGCTCCATAGTCCGGCGCCCACGGCGCGCGAGGATGCGTTCATTCAGCAGGTGGTGGGCGAATTGTCGGCGCATAGCCACGCCGTGGATGCGCTCGTGCGCGACAACGCGCGCGTGCTCGAGCGCCAGGCCGAAGCGATCCGCCGCGGCGACGCCGACGCCGACGCGCGGGTGCTCGAAGGCGCGCTCGCCACGGCGCGCACGCAGCTCGTGGTGAGCAAGCTCGCGCTCCAGGCGGCCGAGCGCCTGTTCGAAGCGGGCGGCGCATCGGCCACGGCGCGCTCGCATAATTTTGACCGCCACTGGCGCAATCTGCGCACGATCTTCAGCCACAATCCGCTGACGCACAAGGCGCGCGTGATCGGCGACTACACGCTGAACGGCGTCACCACGCATCTGACCGAAGGCCGCGTGTTTTGAGCGCGGCCTTCAGCAAATCCTAAGCTCGCATCGACTACGATAAGCCGCTCCATGTTTGACCTGTGTTCGAAGGAGCGAGCCGATGCATTCGACAGCCGCAAGCGTGCCGCGTCATGCGCTGAGCAAGGTGCCGGCGCTGACAGCCGGATTCTGGATCGTCAAGATCGCCGCCACCACGCTCGGTGAAACCGGCGGCGACTGGGTGACGATGTCGCTGAATCTCGGCTATCTCGTGGGCACCGCGATCTTTCTCGCCGCATTCGCCGTGCTCGTGTTCGCGCAGGTGCGCGCGCGGCACTTCAACGCGTGGCTCTATTGGGCCACCATCGTCGCGACCACCACGCTCGGCACCACGCTCGCCGACTTCTGCGACCGCTCGGCGGGCGTGGGCTATCCGGGCGGCGTGTTGCTGATCGTCGTGATGCTCGCGTTGAGCCTCGCGGTCTGGTATCGCACGGAAGGTTCCGTGTCGATAGAGAGCGTGGCCGTGGCGCGCGTGGAATGGTTTTACTGGATCACCATTCTGTTTTCGCAAACGCTTGGCACGGCGCTCGGCGACTGGGTGGCCGACGACGATCGCGGCGGCCTCGGTTTAGGCTTCGAAGCGGGCGCGGCGATCTTCGGCATGGGCATCGTCGTGGTCGGCTTGCTGTGGCTTTCGCGCCGCGTTTCGCGCACCGCGCTGTTCTGGGCGGCGTTCGTGCTCACGCGCCCGCTGGGCGCCACCTTGGGCGATCTGTTCGACAAGCCGCTCGCGCAAGGCGGTTTCGATATCAGCCGCTTTTATGCCTCGGGCGTGCTGCTCGCGTTCATCGTGGTCTGCGTCCTGCTGTTTCCGCAGCGCGCGGCGCCGCGCGCGTGAATTTGCGGCGACGCATGGCGGGTAGAAAGGTCGGGTCGTGTTTTCGCGGTTGCTCCGGCGGAATCGAATTCGTTCGATAGGCACGCCAGGCCCGCGCGATTATCGTGACGTTCGTCTCGTTATTCAGCGCAGGGAAGTTTTGTCATGGGCCCGCAACTGTTGCTCGACACCACGCATTTGATGAAGTACATCGACGCCATGGGCGAGGCGATGCAGGCGCGCGCGGCGGCGGCGCCCGTCGATCGCCGCGCGCGCGCCGTGACCGAATTCGTTCAGCGCCAGCACGCCCAGATCATCGACCTGGGCGTGGCGCTCGGGTGCGCCGCGTTCACCATGGGCGTGGTGATCGGCGTGATGCTGCTGCTCGGCAAGCATTGACGAAACGCCGCGCGTGCCGCTTCGTTCGAGGCGGTCCGAGGCGCGCGTTTTGAACTTCGGGCGCTTCGAACACGCTTCGGACATGTTTCGAACGCGTTTCGAACGCGTTTCGAACACGCGCCGCCTTAGCGCAGCGTCGTGCGCCACAACGCCTGGCCGCCGCAGGTCGCGAGAAACACTCCGATCAGCACCGCCGTCACCGAAGCCGCCTCGTCGCCCGCGCTTGCGGGCGCACTTTCTTCGAGCGCGCGCAACCACAACGCCGCGCCCGCCGTCGCCGACACCATTCCGAGCGCCAGCGCGCTCGCCGCCATGGCCGCGCGTTCGCGCACGGTTTCCGCATTCTTCATACGTGCCCCCAATCAATGCCGGCGCTCGCACACGACGAACGCCACGGAGCAACCTTACTTCGCCAGAATTCGCGTGAACAGCCGCAAAAAATTGCACGCGGCGGCGCGCTTCAATCTTGCCCGCTCAGCAACGCGAAATAGCGCTGTTCCGCCTGCGTGATGAATGCGGTCATGGCCACGTTGACCTTCCTCGGATTGCGTTCGAGGAAGCCGTTGAGCAGTTCCTTCATGCCGTCGACGACGATCTTCTGCGTGGCATGGTCGCGAAGCGTGCCCAGACGCACCTGCTGCGCGTGATCGGCGAAGCGGCGGATGGTGTCCTGCAAGCGCATGTTCTGCACCGCGCCCAGCCACGCGTCGCGAAACGCGATGTTGGCCTCGATCATCGCCTCGTTGTCGTTCTTGTCGCAGGCCTTGCGCGCTTGCTGGTAGGCGCGCTTGAGCGCGTCGTCGAGCGCGCGGTCGAGCGAGGCGGTGGCGCTCGCGGCCGCGCTGGGTTCGAGCAGGCGGCGAACCTCGAAGATTTCGTGTACGTCGTCGCTCGTGAGCGTGGGCACGACGAAGCCGCGCGTGGTGCCGATCAAATAGCCCTCGTTCACGAGCCGCAGCAGCGCCTGGCGCACGGGCATGCGCGTGCAGTCGAATTCGTCGGCGATTTCGTAGTCGAGCACGCGGTCGTCGGGGCCGACCTCGCCGCGCCGCAGACGCGCGCGGATTTCCGTGTAGATGGTCTCGGTGAGCGTGGTCTGGCGCAGCGCGGTGCGCCGGGGCAGTTTCACGACCTTCGCGGTGGAGTCGGGCATGTGGCTCAAGTCTCGTTATTCTGAATTCTGATGCGCGGGATGCAAAAGCGTGGTCTAGGGTAGGCGGCGGCGCGCGGCGCTGTCAAGCGCGTTCGCGCGCCAACCGGCGTTTTCATCTTGACTGCATCAATCTGCATTCAGTTTGCTTGCGTATACGCCGTGCCTGCGCCGGTTTCGCGCCGCGCGCCGCCCGCGCGTGGGCTTGCCGCCATGGCGAGGGCACATCGGGGACTTCCCTTAAATTGCTTGAGGCTTAAACAATTTCGTTTGACAGGCCCATTTTCTCCGCTTACCTTCGCTTCATCGAAAAACTGAATTCAGAATTTACGAACTGGATTCGGTGATGTGGCTTAGTACCTGGCGCGCGAGACCCGCGCGCGGCAACCGGAGTCTTCATGTTGTTCGAATCGCTCAAGCCCGCCCTGCATGCCGGAGCGCCGCTCGACCTGATCTGGCTCGCGCTCGGCAGCGTGCCGGTGGCGGAGTTCGCCGCGCGGGCGCGGCCCGGCGCGCTCGTGCTCGACTTGCAGCACGGGCTGTGGGAGCGCGGCACGCTCGAAGCGGCCATCGGCGCGGCCGCGCAGCGCGTGCCCGTGATCGCGCGCTGCGCCGAAAACACGCACGCCGCGATTGCGCAGGCGCTCGACGCGGGCGCGGCTTCGGTGCTCGTGCCGCTCGTGGAAACCGCCGGGGAAGCGCGCCGCGCCGTCGAGGCAAGCCGCTACCCTCCGCACGGCCGGCGCTCGGGCGGCGGCGTGCGGCCGCTGCTCGCCGGCGTCGATGCGATGCTCGCGGCCGATCGCGAAGTGGCCGTGGGCGTGTTGATCGAAACGGCGGCGGGCGTGGCCAACGTCGAGGACATCGCGGCCACGCCCGGCATCGACTATCTCTTCATCGGCACCGGCGACCTCGCGCTGTCGCGCGGCACGCACGACGCCGAAGTGCTCGCGCGCGACTGCGAGCGCGTGTTGCAGGCCGCCCGCCGGCATGGCCTCGCGTGCGGCCTCTTTACCGCCGACGCCGAAGCCGCGCGCCGCGCCTTCGCCGAAGGCTACCGTATGGCCGTGTGCGCGAACGACATCGACCTCGTGCGCAACGGCTTTCTCGCGGCGCGCGCGCACAGCCTCGGCGCGGCGGCGAATCCGGCCGGCAACCCCCACGAATGAACGGAGCGACCACGCCATGAGCCTCACACGAGACGCGATCCTCGCCATGCCCGATTCGCCCATCATCGACGTCTGGCGCCTCGGCGTCGGGCGCGACGACGTGATCGGCCTGTGGGCGGGCGAAAGCGATCTGCCCACGCCCAAAGTGTTCAGCGAAGCCGCAATGGCGGCGCTCGCGAACGGCCACACGTTCTACTCGCAAAATCGCGGCATTCCCGCGCTGCGCGAGGCGATTGCCGCGTACTACCGGCGCCTGTGCAACGTCGCGCTCGACGACGCGCGCATCGCGGCCACTTGCTCGGGCATGAATTCGGTGATGCTGGTCGCGCAGGCGATCATCGAGCCCGGCGACAACGTGGTGTGCGTGACGCCTTCGTGGCCCAACATCCTGCGCGCGATCACCATCACGGGCGGCGAGGCGCGCGCGGTTCCGCTCGGCCATGGCGAGGACGGCTGGCATCTGGATTTGCAGCGTCTTTTCGATGCCTGCGACGCGCGTACCAAGGCGATCTACTACGCCTCGCCGGGCAATCCCACGGGCTGGATGATCGAGCCGGAGCAGCAGCGCGCGTTGATGACGTTCGCCCGCGCGCGGGGCATCGCCATTCTTGCCGACGAGGTGTACCAGCGCATCGTCTACGACCGTTCGCATGCGCCTTCGCTGCTCGAACTCGCCACGCCCGACGACCCGGTGTTCGTCGTCAACAGCTTTTCGAAGGCATGGGCGATGACGGGCTGGCGCATGGGCTGGCTCGTGTATCCGCGCGCGATGCTCGACACGTTCGAGAAGCTCATTCAGTTCAACACGAGCGGCGGGCAGGCATTCCTGCAAGCGGGCGCGACAGTCGCGCTCAACGAAGGCGAGCCGTTTGTCCAGTCGTTCGTCGAGCGCTGCCGCGGCGGCCAGAAGATCGCGCTCGAACGCTTGCGCGCGATGCCGGGCGTGAGCGTGGTGCCGAATCAGGCGTCGTTTTATTTGATGTTCAGCGTGGCGGGCGTGAACGACACGCTGGACTTTTGCAAGCGCGCGGTACGCGAGGCGGGCGTGGGGCTCGCGCCGGGCGTCGCGTTCGGCGAGGAATCGGCGCAACAGATCCGGCTCTGCTACGCACGCAGCGACGCGAGCCTGATCGAAGCCATGGACCGGCTCGAAACCTTCATTCGACGCTAACCCGCCGGGAACCCGGGACAGCAAGCGCGCTTTGCCCGCGCGCTCGAATCGCAAATAGTTCGTTATCCGAAGAATCGGCAGCGGTGCCGGTTCGTCGTTTTTCATCGAAGAAAGAGAGAACAAGACCATGCAACGCAAATTCAAGGCCGCCATCGCCACACTCGGGGTTGGGCTGTCGGGCGCCGCCTTCGCGCAGAGCGACGTCACGCTGTACGGCATCGTCGATCAGAGCATTCGCTTCACGACCAATTCGAACGCGCAGAACGACAGCCAGGTGCAACTGGCCAACGGCGCGATCACCAACAGCCGCTGGGGCCTCAAGGGCGAAGAGGATCTGGGCGGCGGCATGAAGGCGTTGTTCCGCCTCGAAAGCGGTTTCGAGCCGCAAAACGGCAGCATGGACATGAACCGCCTGTTCGGCCGCTATGCGTATGTCGGCATTTCGGGCAGCTACGGCACCTTCACGCTGGGCCGCCAGGGCACGGAATCGTTCAACTTCTTCGGCGACTTCGACCCGCTGACGGTCGGCAACTACACCGGCAATTCGTGGCCGTTCTTCATGACGATCGGCCGCATCGACAACACGGCCACGTATGCGGGCCAGTTCGGCGGTTTGCACCTGGGCGCCACCTACGGCTTCGGCCAGCAGCCGGGCAGTCTGAGCCAGAACGCCTACTGGGGCCTGCGCGTTTCGTACGATCTCGGCCCCGCCAGCTTCGGCGGCACCTACCAGGAGCAGCGCGATTTGAGCAACAACGTGCAGCGCATGTGGGGCGTGGGCGGCAAATACGCCTACGGCCCGGCAACGGTGTTCGTCGGGTACATGGGCGGGCGCGACGCGACCGGTTTCGTCGACGATTCGCTCAACGATTCGAGCCGCACGGTCGCGCAAGGCTCGTTCGCGCAAAACCCGCGCCGCGACATGACGCTGTTTACGGGCGTGGTGTATCAGGCCACGCCTTCGCTTGCGCTCACGGGCGCGTTCTACTACGACGACATGAACAACGTGAACGGGTTCGGCGGAAACGGCGGCAAGCGTTATACGGGCGTGCTGCTGGCCGAATATTCGCTTTCGAAGCGCAGCCAGATTTATACGACCGTCGACTACAACAAGGTGAGCGGCGGCGCTTACACCGAATTGCCGGGCAAGAGCAATCAACTGGGCGTGGCCGTCGGCCTGCGTCATATGTTCTGAGCGCGGGCCGCCAATTTAATCAGGATGACGAATGATTAAACTCAACGACGACCCCGCGCACGCGGGTTGGCTGCTTTATCACTCCGTGGGCATGTTTCCGGGCCAGGAGGATGCGGTGCGCGGCGCGCTCGATACCTTCGCGGCGAACTGGTGCCGCCCCGATCTGCAACGCTGGGACTACGGCCTGAACGCGCGCCGCGAAGTGCTCGACAGGTGGGCGCAGCTCGTGCATGCGCCGGCGCACGCCGTATTCGCCGCGGAAAACGTCACGGACGCGTTCGCGCGTTTCGTGGGCGCGCTCGGCCGCGCGCGCCTCGAAGGCCGCCGCGTGCTGATCGCGGGCGACTGTTTTCCGAGCCTGCACTACATGCTGAGCAGCATGGCGAACGTGCTGGGCTTCACGCTCGACACGGTGCCGCTCGAGCAAGGCGCGGCCTACGTGAGCGACGACGCGTTCGTCGCGCGCTGGCAGGACGACGTGGCGCTGGCCGTGGTGACGTGGGTAACGTCCACGGCTTCGAAGCGCGCCGATCTCGCGCGGCTCGTCGCGCATGGGCGCGCGCAGGGCAGCTTGATCGCGGTGGACATCACGCAGGGCGCGGGCATTCTCGACTTCGACGTGAACGCGCCCGGCGTGGATTTCGTCGGCACGACCACGCTCAAATGGCTGTGCGGCGCACCGGGCACCGGTCTCGCGTACCTGAACCCCGCGCTCATCGACGAAAGGCTCGCGCCCATGGTGCAGGGCTGGTTCAGTCAGCCCGATCCGTTCAACTGGGACTTGTCGCGCTTCGCGCTGGCCGGCGACGCGCGCCGCTTCGATCACGGCACGCCGTCGTTCCTGCCGTTCGTGGCTTCCGCGCCGGGGCTCGCGTGGCGCCTGTCGCCCGAGGCCGCGGGCATGCGCGAACACAATCTCGCGCTCGCGAAGCGGCTCATCGCGCTGTGCGACGAAAAGGGCTATGCGCTGCGCTCGCCGCGCGACGACGAACAACGCGGCGGCAGCGTGATGGCGGAACTGCCCGCGCACATCGAAGCGGGCGCGCTCGAAACGGTGCTCGCCGCCAACGGCGTGCTCGTCGACACGCGCGGCCAAACCTTGCGTCTCTCGCCCGGCGTGCTCACGCAGCCCGCCGTCATCGACAGCCTGTCGGCCTTGCTGCCCGCAGCCTGACCTCGCATCCATCATCTCTTGCAAAGGAGCCAGGATATGGAAGACACGAGCATCACCTCACGCGAAAAGGGCTTGCACAAGGCACTTTCGCAGCGTCAGATCGCGATGATCGGCATCGGCGGCGCGATCGGCACGGGCCTTTTCATGGGCAGCGGCATCGCCATCGGCTATGCGGGTCCGGGCGTGCTCATCAGCTATGCGATTGCGGCGCTCATCGCCGTCATCATGGTGTTCAGCCTCGCGGAGATGGCCGTCGCGCATCCCACGGCGGGCTCGTTCGGCACCTACGCCGAGATGTACCTGAACCGCTGGACCGGCTTCGTCGTGCGCTACACGTACTGGATCATCGAAGTCGTGGCCGTGGGCGGCGAAGCCATTGCCGTGGGCGTGTACATGGGCTTCTGGTTTCCGGGCGTGCCCGTGTGGCTCTGGTCGATCGCGTTCGGCATCGCGCTCGTGTACGTGAACTGCCGCTCGGTCACGAACTTCGGCTCGTTCGAATACTGGTTCGCGCTCATCAAGGTCGTGGCCATTCTGGGCTTTATCGTCGTGGGGCTTTCGCATCTGCTCGGCTTCGGCACCGGGCAGGCGGCGGTGGGCCTGCACAACCTCACGGGCTTGCCGGGCGGGTTCATGCCGCACGGTTTTGGCGGCGTGTGGATGGGCGTGCTGATGGCGATCTTCTCGTTCTACGGCGTGGAGATCGTGGCCGTGACTTCGGGCGAGGCGAAAGATCCGTCGAAGGCGATTCCGCGCGCGCTGCGCTCCATGGTGCTGCGCCTCACGCTGTTCTACATTCTCGCGCTCGGCATCATGGTGGCGTATTTGCCGTGGACCGAGGCGGGCGCGAAGGTCGTGCAGCAAAGCCCGTTCGTGAAGTTGTTCGAGCATGCGGGCATCGCGCACGCGGCCGGGCTCATGAATTTCGTGGTGATCACGGCGGCGCTTTCCAGCATGAACACGAATATCTATCTTTCCTCGCGCACGCTGTTTTCGCTGGCGCGCGGCGGTTATTCGCCACGCTGGATCGGCCAGCTCTCGCCCAACGGCACGCCGCTCGTCGCCACGCTCATTTCGGGCGCGGGCATTCTCGCGGCCGCGGCCGTGTCGTTCTTCAGCCCGCTCGCGTACAACTATTTGTTCGGGATCGCGCTGTTTGGCGGCATCTTCGTGTGGATCGTGATTCTGGTCACGCACCTGCGCTTCCGTCGCGCGTGGCGCGGCCGCGCGCTGCCCGTACGCATGCCGTTCTTTCCGGTCGCGCAGATCACCGGCATCGCGCTGCTCGCGGCGATTCTCGTGACGATGGGGCTCGACACCGAATTCTGGGACATTTCGTGGATCGTGGGCGTGCCGTGGCTCGTGGGCATTTCGATCGTCTACCTCGTCTATCGCAAGCGCCTCGCGCAAGCGCCGATGGCGGACGCGGCCGGCGTCTGAGCGCCGGATGGCCCGGATGCGCGCCTGATGGCCGTGCCCGATGATCGTTCCTGATGGTTGTGCGCGAGAGTCGTGCTTGATCGTTGTGCTTGACGGTCGCGCTTGATGATCGCGCTTGATGGCGGCGGGCTCGCCGGCCCGCTCGCAAGGCGATCGCGCACAAGACGGCGCACGAAACGGCGCACGAGACGGCGAATGAAATCGCGAGAAAAAGCGGCCGGAAGCAGCGCGAAAAACACCTTGGCGGCGCGTGCAATCGCCAAAACCGGCGAGCGGGACGCGCCGCCAAGGCCTGTGGGATAATCGACGGGTTTGCCCAGAGCGCAGCTCAAGAGGTTGTTCGCACGGGCGCGCAAGGGGCCATTATTCCGGCGGCCCCGCTACCTTTCTGCGATTTTCACTCCACAACCACGATGCCCGCATACCGTTCCAAAACCTCCACCGCCGGCCGCAACATGGCCGGGGCGCGCTCGCTGTGGCGCGCCACCGGCATGAAAGACGAAGACTTCGCCAAGCCGATCATCGCCGTCGTCAACTCGTTCACCCAGTTCGTGCCGGGCCACGTACACCTGAAGGATCTGGGCCAGCTCGTCGCGCGCGAGATCGAAGCCGCGGGCGGCGTCGCCAAGGAATTCAACACGATCGCCGTCGACGACGGCATCGCCATGGGCCACGACGGCATGCTCTATTCGCTGCCGAGCCGCGACATCATCGCCGATTCGGTCGAATACATGGTCAATGCGCACTGCGCCGACGCCATGGTCTGCATCTCGAACTGCGACAAGATCACGCCGGGCATGCTGATGGCCGCCATGCGCCTGAACATTCCCGTGATTTTCGTTTCGGGCGGCCCGATGGAAGCGGGCAAGACGCGCCTCGCGAATCCTGTGACGAAGGCCATCGAAGTCAAGAAGCTCGACCTGATCGACGCGATGGTGATCGCCGCCGACAGCAAGTTCTCGGACGCCGAAGTGGCCGAAGTCGAACGCTCCGCGTGCCCGACGTGCGGTTCGTGCTCGGGCATGTTCACGGCCAACTCGATGAACTGCCTGACCGAAGCGCTCGGCCTTTCGCTGCCCGGCAACGGCACCGTGGTCGCCACGCACGCCGACCGCGAGCAACTCTTCAAGCGCGCGGGCCGCCGTATCGTCGAACTCACGCGCGAATACTACGAGCAGGAAAACGACCGCGTGCTGCCGCGCTCGGTGGGCTTCAAGGCGTTCGAAAACGCCATGACGCTCGACATCGCCATGGGCGGCTCGACCAACACGATCCTGCACTTGCTCGCCATCGCGCAGGAAGCGGGCATCGAATTCACGATGCGCGACATCGACCGCCTTTCGCGCGTCGTGCCGCAGCTCTGCAAGGTCGCGCCGAACACCAACAAGTACCACATCGAAGACGTACACCGCGCGGGCGGCATCATGGCGATCCTCGGCGAACTCGACCGCGCGGGCAAGCTGCACACCGACGTGCCGACGGTCCATACGCCCACGCTGAAAGACGCGCTCGACCAGTGGGACATCGTGCGCACCGGGGACGAAGCCGTGAAGACGTTCTACATGGCCGGCCCGGCCGGCATTCCCACGCAGGTCGCGTTCAGCCAGAACACGCGCTGGCCGGGTCTCGACACCGACCGCGCCGAAGGCTGCATCCGCTCGTACGAGCACGCGTTCTCGAAGGAAGGCGGCCTGGCCGTGCTGACGGGCAACATCGCGCTGGACGGCTGCGTGGTGAAAACCGCGGGCGTGGACGACAGCATTCTCGTGTTCGAAGGCTCGGCGCACGTGACCGAGTCGCAGGACGAAGCGGTCGAAAACATTCTCGCCGACAAGGTCAAGGCCGGCGACGTGGTGATCGTGCGCTACGAAGGCCCGAAGGGCGGCCCCGGCATGCAGGAAATGCTGTATCCCACGAGCTACATCAAGTCGAAGGGTCTCGGCAAGGCGTGCGCGCTGCTCACCGACGGCCGCTTCTCGGGCGGCACCTCGGGCCTGTCGATCGGTCACTGCTCGCCGGAAGCGGCGGCGGGCGGCGCGATCGGCCTCGTGCGCAACGGCGACAAGATCCGCATCGACATTCCGAATCGCAGCATCAACGTGCTGGTGTCCGACGAGGAACTCGCGCGCCGCCGCGAGGAACAGAACGCGAAGGGCTGGAAGCCGGCGAAGGCGCGTCCGCGCAAGGTGTCGGCGGCGCTCAAGGCCTACGCGAAGCTGGTGATGTCGGCGGACAAGGGCGCGGTGCGCGACCTCTCGTTGCTGGACGATTGAGCCTGGGCCGGGCGCCGCTTTTCGAAGCGGCGCTGGGCACAACGGGCACAGCGGGCACAACCCGCGATAGATAAAAAAAGAGCCTCCATGGGAGGCTCTTTTCGTTGCTGCGCTCGCCTCGCGGAGAGCGCGTGCCGATGACGCTTACTTCGCAGCCGCCTCGAGCGCGGCGTTGAACGTCTTGCTCGGACGCATCACTTGCGCGAGTTTCGCGAAGTCCGGCTTGTAGTAGCCGCCGATGTCGACCGGCTTGCCCTGCACTTCGGCCAGTTCGCCGACGATCTTCTGCTCGTTTTCGGCCAGCGTTTTCGCGAGCGGCGCGAAGCGGGCGGCGAGTTCGGCGTCGTCCTTCTGCGCGGCCAGTTCCTGCGCCCAGTACATCGACAGATAGAACTGGCTGCCGCGGTTGTCCAGCTCACCGGTTTTCGGCGACGGGCCCTTGTTGTTGTCGAGCAGCTTGCCCGTGGCGGCGTCGAGCGTCTTCGCGAGCAGCTTGGCGCGCGCGTTGTTCGTCTTGATGCCGAGGTCTTCGAGCGAGACGGCCAGCGCGAGGAACTCGCCGAGCGAGTCCCAGCGCAGGTGGTCTTCCTGCACGAGCTGCTGCACGTGCTTCGGGGCCGAGCCGCCCGCGCCCGTTTCGTACATGCCGCCGCCGGCCATCAGCGGAACGATCGAAAGCATTTTCGCCGACGTGCCCAGTTCCATGATCGGGAACAGGTCGGTCAGGTAGTCGCGCAGGATGTTGCCCGTGACCGAGATCGTGTCCAGGCCGCGAATCACGCGTTCGAGCGTGTAACGCATCGCGCGCACCTGCGACATGATCTGGATGTCGAGGCCCTTCGTGTCGTAGTCCTTCAGGTACGTTTCGACCTTCTTGATCAGCTCGTTTTCGTGCGGACGATACGGGTCGAGCCAGAACACGGCCGGCATGCCCGAGTTCTTCGCGCGCGTGACGGCGAGCTTGACCCAGTCGCGGATCGGCGCGTCCTTCACGAGGCACATGCGCCAGATGTCGCCTTCCTCGACTTGCTGCGTGAGCGCTTCGAGCACTTCGCCCGTGGCGTTGTCGACGATGCGCGCTTCGCCGTCTTCCTTGATCTCGAACGTCTTGTCGTGCGAGCCGTATTCCTCGGCCTTCTGCGCCATCAGGCCGACGTTCGGCACCGTGCCCATCGTGCGCGGGTCGAATGCGCCGTTGGTCTTGCAGAAGTTGATGATTTCCTGGTAGATGCGCGCGAACGTGCTTTCCGGGATCAGGCACTTCGTGTCGGCCGGGCGGCCGTCGGCGCCCCACATCTTGCCGCCGGCGCGAATCATGGCCGGCATCGACGCGTCGACGATCACGTCGTTCGGCGCGTGCAGGTTCGAGATGCCCTTGGCCGAGTCGACCATCGCGAGCGCCGGGCGGTGCTCGTGGCAGGCGTGCATGTCGCGGATCACTTCTTCGCGCTGCGATTCCGGCAGCGTTTCGATCTTCGTGTAGAGATCGACGAGGCCGTTGTTGACGTTCACGCCCAGTTGCTCGAACAGCTTGGCGTGCTTCGCGAACGCGTCTTTATAGAACGTGCGCACGGCGTGGCCGAACACGATGGGGTGCGAAACCTTCATCATGGTCGCCTTCACGTGCAGCGAGAGCATGACGCCGGTCTTGCGCGCGTCTTCCATCTGCTCTTCGTAGAAGGCCAGCAGCGCCTTCTTGCTCATGAACATGCTGTCGACGATCTCGCCGGCTTGCAGCGCGACCTTCGGCTTGAGGACGATGGTTTCGCCGCGCTTCGTCACGAGTTCCATGCGCACTTCGCGCGCCTTGTCGTTCGTGATGGACTTTTCGCCGTGGTAGAAGTCGCCGTGCTTCATGTGCGCGACGTGGGTGCGCGAAGCCATGCTCCATTCGCCCATGCTGTGCGGGTGCTTCTTCGCGTAGTTCTTGACCGCGAGCGGCGCGCGGCGGTCGGAGTTGCCTTCGCGCAGCACCGGGTTCACGGCCGAGCCGAGGCACTTCGAATAGCGCTTCTGGATGGCCTTTTCTTCGTCGGTCTTGGGATCTTCGGGGAAATCGGGGATCTTGTAGCCCTTGCCCTGGAGTTCCTTGATCGCGGCGACGAGCTGCGGCACCGAAGCGCTGATGTTCGGCAGCTTGATGATGTTGGTTTCGGGAAGCTGCGTGAGGCGGCCCAGTTCGGCCAGATTGTCCGGCACGCGCTGTTCTTCCGTGAGGAATTCGGGGAACTCGCCGAGGATACGGCCTGCCACGGAGATATCGCTCGTCTCGACGTTCACGCCGGCCGGCGCAGCGAAGGTGCGGATGATCGGCAGAAACGCGCTGGTGGCGAGCAGCGGCGCTTCATCGGTCAGGGTATAGATGATGGTGGGTTGCTGGGTACTCATCGGCTTCTTGGCGGGGAGATTAAACGGGGTGGCAAAACCACCGGCTGCGCGCAGTCGGCGAACACCCGGATTTTGCCTGATTTTGCGTCGCGCCGGGGCTTAAGTTTGCACGAGTTTCATAATATGGAATGTCGTTGCGGCGCGCCGGGCGGCGAAAAAAACGGCGCGCTTGCCTTGCGGCGGCGGCGTCGCGGCGCAGCGGCCTTGCGGGCCGAAGCCCGCCAGATAAGGCTTTTAGCCGTGTTTCCCGTCATTTTTTCAGGCAGCCGGAATTTTGGTGTTCGATCGCTAAATTGCCTGTCAAGCCAGGAAAGACCCTCGCAAAAAGAAGCCGGATTCCGGCAGTCTTATATAAGAATTTTTCGCCGCGAGGGTTTTTCGGCGCCCGCTTTTCCTGGTCATTTGGACAGGTATTCGCACCGCGTTGGTGCGCGACGCGTCGGCGGCGAGCGCCGTGGGGAATATTGGGCGCGTGCGGGTTCCGGTGCAAATTTGAAGCCCGATCGGTTAGGCTCAGAGTTTTGACGCGCGCACGGCAAACGGATGAGTATTGACGAGCTGTTCGAAGGTCGGCATTTTGATCGCGAAGTCATCGTCTTGTGCGTTCGTTGGTACCTGCGTTACAAGCTGAGCCTGCGCGATCTGGGCGAGATGATGTCCGAACGGGGCCTTTCGCTGGCGCACACGACGATCATGCGCTGAGTCAAACGGTTCACGCCGGAATTCGTCAAGCGCTGGAATCGTTTTGCTACGGCAGCCGGCCGGTCGTGGCGCGTTGACGAAGACCGACGTGAAGATCCGTGGCAAGTGGGTTTATCTCTACCGAGCGGTGGATCGGTCTGGCCAGACCGTGGACTTCATGCTCAGGGCGAAACGCGATGTGGCCGCTGCCAAAGCCTTTTTCAGCAAGGCGGTCAAGGATCAGGGCAGCCGCCGGAGACGATCACGCTCGATGGGTATGCTGCCACGCACCGGGCGGTGCGTGAGATGAAGGCCGGTGGTCCGCTACCTGCAGACATGAGGTCCGGTCCTCGAAGTATCGGAACAATCCGGTCGAACAGGACCATCGAAACATCAAGTCCCGGACAAACGTGATACTCGGCTTCAAGCGGTTCCGGAATGGCGCGACGACGATTTCAGGCATCGAGTTGATGCGATCTCTGCGATCTCCGGCTCAATGACACGGCAGCGTCCTCTGTCTGGGATGCCGTCCTTTTCAATTGATCAGGTATCCATAGTTATCACAAAAATCTCGACCAGACCGACTATTTGCACCAGAAACCGCAGCGGCTTCGTCCGTTATGGGCTTCGCGGGGCGGATAGTCTCACGCTCGGCCGCACAGCCGCGAGTATGGCAGCATCGGGGCAGACAGTTTCGCAGGATGATCTCCGTCTGGGTGATCTCGTTTTCTTTGATACGCATGTGTTAGCGCCGATGTAAAACTGACTTGGCGGGTCAGAATTCAATCGGCGTTGACACGCATGGGGGGAAGTATTCGCATGTGGGGATCTATCTTGGGCGTGGTCAGTTTATCCACGCTCCGTCCCACGGCGGCAAGGTAAGGATCGACAATCTCCGACAGACCTACTGGCGGGCTCACTATATGGGCGCGCGACGGCTGTTGCTGTAGCCTCGCCGACGCATATTGCGGCGGCTTCGCATTCCAAGGCCGTATTCCTGCACTGCGTGGCGGGACGCCTTTGACAGCTACCTGCATTTCAAACGATGACATCGATCAGGTACCTTTTGCGCCCTGACAAGAAATGACATTTCGAAGGGCTCCGAACCATTGCTCTGACAAATGGCGGCAGGTATAAGGGAGAGATAGCCTGTAAAAGGGCATCACCACGGCTCGTCCTTTCTTTGCAGCCCATCCATGCGGGCCGTGTCTCCACGTCAACAGCAGGGAGGCGACGCCTATGGCGCAATTGCAGACGGCATTGCAGGATATTCCGGGGAGGCAGGCGTACTTTCTGGAAGTACCCGGCACCGCAAGCTCGGCAGA